>NZ_JBCOME010000054.1:0-27478 GCF_040924365.1 Ruminococcus sp. 1001136sp1_2201st1_G3_2201SCRN_220225
CACCTGATCATAGATGCAGACCTGTATGGCGGAAGCATCCGGCTTTTTGATAACGTTTCATCCAAAAACGGAATCCATTTTTCCAGAATCGACTGTTGGAAAGAAAATGTGGAAAGTTATGTAAACAAAAACACAAAAGCAATTTATATTGAAACTCCAACTAACCCCATGATGAATGTCACTGATATTGCAGCACTTGCAGAAATTGCAAAAAGACATAATCTCCTTCTCATAGTAGACAATACATTTTTATCTCCATATTTCCAGAATCCATTGGAACTGGGAGCGGACATTGTAGTGCACAGCGGAACCAAATTCCTGGGCGGACATAATGATACCCTGGCAGGATTTCTGGTAACCAACAGAGAGGATATCAGCGAAAAGCTTCGTTTTCTTATTAAAACCACAGGCTCCGGCCTGGCTCCTTTTGACAGCTGGCTGATTTTCCGCGGTATCAAAACTCTTGGAATCCGCATGGAGCAGGCACAGAAAAATGCTTTCAAAATCGCAGAATGGCTGAAAACAAAGAGCGCAGTGACCAGAGTAATCTATCCGGAATTACCAGATCACCCGGGATATGAGATTATGAAAAAGCAGGCTAGAGGATTTGGCTCCATGCTTACGTTCCAGCTGGAAAGCAGGGAATTTGCCCTTTCTGTTCTGGAAAAAGTGCGGATGATCAAGTTTGCAGAAAGCCTTGGCGGCGTGGAGACGTTGATCACATATCCAACTACCCAGACTCATGCGGATGTGCCGAAGGAGATACGGGAACGCAACGGAATTACAGAGGCAACCCTTCGCCTCTCTGTTGGAATCGAGGATACACAGGATCTTCTTGATGAATTTGAAAAAGTATTTGCAGAAACAGAGGAAGAATTACATGGCGGAAAGAAATCTTGATTTTGATAAAGTGATTAACAGAAAAAATACCAGATGTCTGAAATATGATTTTGCCGTAAAAAGGGGAAAACCGGCAGATGTGCTGCCTCTTTGGGTCGCAGACATGGATTTTGAGACCTCTTCTTATATTGAGGATGCGCTGGTAGAGCGTTCAAAAGAGGGAATTTTCGGATACAGTGAGGTTCAGACTCCTTATTTTGAAATCATTGCAAACTGGATGAAACTTCACCACAACTGGGAGATACAGGAGGACTGGCTGATCAAAACCCCAGGCGTTGTTTTTGCCCTGGCGATGGCGGTAAAAGCATACACGCAGCCGGGAGACAGTGTGCTGATCCAGCTTCCCGTTTATTATCCTTTTTCAGAAGTTATTCAGGACAATGGCAGAAAAGTGGTGAGCAGCAACCTTTATCAGGGAGAAGACAACCGCTATCACATCGATTTTCAGGATTTTGAAAAGAAAATCGTGGAGGAAAATGTAAAACTGTTTTTCCTGTGCAATCCTCACAATCCGGTGGGAAGAGTGTGGAGCGCAGAAGAATTGGAAAAATTAGGAGATATCTGCGTAAAGAATGGCGTGACCGTTGTCAGTGATGAAATCCATCAGGATTTTGTTTTTAAGGGAAAGCATCAGGTGTTTGCCGGTCTGAAAAAGGAGTTTCAGGATATTTCCATTACCTGCACTTCCCCAAGTAAAACTTTCAATCTTGCAAGTATGATGATCTCCAATATTTTTATTCCCAATCCGGAGCTTCGCCGAAAATTCCGGAAGCAGCTGGATGCGGCAGGAATCAGCCAGCTTGGGGTTCTGGGACTGGTGGCAACAGAGGCCGCTTATTCCAAGGGAGAAGAGTGGTACCAGGCGATGCATGCTTATGTGGAGGCGAACATCAACTACACAAAAGAGTATGTGGAAAAATATCTGCCTGGGGTAAAGATGACAGATCTGGAAGGCACGTATCTGGTGTGGCTGGACTTCCGTGAGACAGGCCTGACTGTTGAGGATCTGGAGGATTTGATCCTTAATAAGGCCAGACTTTGGCTTGACAGTGGAAAGATTTTCGGAAAAGCAGGCGAAGGATTCCAGAGGATTAATGTGGCGTGTCCAAGGGCAACGCTGACAGAGGCGTTGGAGCGGATTAGAAAAGCGTGTTACTGTTCACTCCGTTCACAGTAACACGCTTCGCGATGCACAGAAATCATGCTTTGCATGATTTCGCGCCGCAACTCTCGGGTTTTCTGTGAACTTTGTTCACAAAAAACACCTCGCGGAATGCTACCAGTGAACAGTAACTAGAAAAGCACTTTAAATGGAGATATTTTTACTTTTTGTTGTGTATAGCATATAGGAATGGTAAAATAGAAAAAACATTTTGCGTATACACAGGAGAAAACCATGACCAACAAAATCGACCGTGAAGATATGCTGGCGCTGACCAGGAGGATGAATGTTGCCCGGAGTTCTTTTACAAGGATTGCGGGATGTTATGTGGATAAGGACGGGGACTTTGACGGCAGCTTTAACGTGAATTTTTTAAAGCTGTCCGCCGCAGAAAAGAAGAAAAACATTGAGCTTGCCAAGGTAGTTCCCTTTGCAGCAACAAATGTAAATCTGAAACGTTATGAATTTGCAGATGCAGACAGAAGGCCAGGAACCGTGTGGCAGCTTTTGATGGCAATCCGGGAATGTGGGCTGAAAAACGATGCTCTTATGGACAGCTTCTATGATCTTGTAATGGAGAATTATAAAAGCAGGAGACCTTATGCAGTTTATATTTTCCACGACAGATATGATATTCCGGCAAAGGCAGCAGATAAGGAGCGGCTGGGGGAATCAGAAGCTGTTTTTGAATATCTGATCTGTGTAATTTGTCCTCTTGCAGATGAATACGAGCCAGGTGAGCCGGAGTGCGGCTTTCTTTTTCCGGCATATACAGATGGAGGCGCAGACCTGAACCATGTGGCCGTGTTCCAGAAGGATGCAGACAGGCCGCATCTGGAACTGGTGAGGTCGATTTTGCGGGTGAAATAATAAAAATTTAACAGTTGCTTTTGCAAAATACAAAAAAGGTACTCTGTTATATTGGTATCAACATAATTGATATTAATATAACAGAGTACCTTTTTACATAGTCTAGAGTTCTACTTTATGGGATATTTTCGTATTCCCGTATGATCTCCTTTGCAGCTGCATACTTCGTCCGCCAGTGCGCCAGCTGTATTGGATCCGGCGTGACGGAAGAAAGCCGTGTTTCATCTGAATTATGGGCGAGATCCGCAATCTTTACCTTACGAGCCAGCGGATTTTCGCAAAGTCTGCGCACATAATCCAGATAATCATCGGAAGGAGCGTGTGTAAGCAGCTGGACTGCCTCTGTGATCTCTCTTGGGAATTCCGCTTCCAGATCAGGAAGAGTCAAGGCAGTATCTTCTAGAACGTCATGAAGCAAGGCAATGCAGGTGGTAGTTTCATCTGTCATTTGTTCTGCAAGATGAACCGGGTGAAGGATATAAGGAACCCCACTTTGGTCATATTGTCCTTCGTGTGCTTTATATGCAATTTTTATAGCTTTTATGGTTAAGGGAGTATAGACCATAGTTTATTCTGCAGGTGCAGCCTCCGTGTCTGTATTTAATGGAGTAAAAGCTGCCAGAATTTCATCTGCTTCTGCTGTGGTATCTGTGGTGTATGATAAAATAATGGAGACAAACTTTCCTCCCTGTTTGCGGGTACAATATTTCTGAAGAACTTCATAGTCATTGACTGCCACACTTGTTTCCATAATACGGAAATCCTGTCCGGCAATCTGTATATCGGTTACGTCTGAATAAGTATAGCCCATCCCGGTAGCGTCCAACATCTGCTGTGCAGCCAGAAAATACTGGTCGACAGTCATATTCTCCAGAGAAGCATCCTCAACAACTAAGGAAACATTAGGAAAACCAGAGATAGAAGAAGCCATCATTTCATAAACGGTTCCTGACAGGGCGTCATCTCCAAGTTCCACGCCGGAAGATTCTTCCAGGGTGGTCTGTCCCTGCTTCATAACAGACTGAAGCTCTTCCTCTGTATTCATGACTACTGTTTCCGGTGGTGTGAATTTCAGATTCAGCCATTCACTCTGAAAATCAGTGTCTGTGATGGTGCCTTTTTCATAAGGGGAATCAGAAGTATCTGTAGCACTCTGTGTATGTGTCTCTTGTTCATTATCTGCTGCATCAGCTGTCTGTGAGGTCTCCTCCGCCAGTACTGGGACAACAGCACCGGTGCAAAGGGAAAAAGCCAGCACAGCCGGTATTAGTAAGCTCTTTTTTCTTCGCATGAATTCGGTATCCTCCTAAGATTTATAATGTCAGAAAAGTTTGATGCGTTTGTTGAATAAAGATGGGGATGAAATATCCCACAAATTGTGATGCACATTTTGCAGAAAGCCTTTTTTAAACATGCTCTGATGTCGTGAAACTATTATAGCAAATTCGAAATTACTTTCCTAGTGATAAAAGGTAGAAAAAAACGTGAAAAAATTGTGAAGGGTTACTGTTTCAAGCGAAAATTGCAGAGCGCCTGCGCTGTTACTGTTCATTTCGTTCACAGTAACGCGCTTCGCGGAACGTTACCAGTGAGCAGTAACGCTGCGCTACTGTCCTGTTTGGTGATTTGCTGTGGGGAGTTGCGTTTCCTGTCATATTTCGTTATAATAAAAACCAAAGACTCAAAAACAGATTTTTACCGATTGACAACTTATTATACAAGGAGTTTCTATATGAGCTTTTGGAATACCCTGAAACAGAAATTACGAAGCTTTATTCCGGTAAGCCGCACCTATATGGACAATAAGCTGCGTGAACTGGAAAAAGAGAATAAACGCCAGGAAAAAATCCTCCTGGAGCTTCAGAAAAACAGCCAGTCCATGCTGGAGCTGAAGGAATATGTGTCACAGGAACTGCATCGCCGGGACGACTGGGGAAAACGGGCTGCACAGGTGCAGCGTGAAGCGAAAGAACGCCAGATCTGGGTGATCAAATGTCCTGCTCCTGAGGAAAAAAAGATCCGTTGGGGCGATTATGCGTATGCCGTTGCCTTGAAACGCTACCTGGATCGAATGGGAATGTACACTATAATTGACCTGCACGAAGACTGGGACTGTGAAGTAAACGCAGATGTGGTTCTTGTACTTCGAGGCTGCGAATTTTACCGTCCGGATCGTCGGAACACCAAATGCCTCTACATTATGTGGAATATCAGCCACCCGGAGATGGTTACTCAAGAAGAATACCAGCTCTATGATATTGTATGCGTAGGTTCCCGCCATTATGTCAGGGAGCTTCAGGCGAAGCTTACGGTTCCTGTTTATCCATTGCTTCAGTGTACAGACACTGAGCTTTTTTACCCGGATCAGGCAGCTGAATGCAGCCGTGGAAAAGATTATTTATTTATTGGAAATTCCCGTGGTGTGGCCCGCCCATGTGTATTATGGGCAGCACAGGATAAGCTTCCGCTGAAAATCTGGGGTGCCGGCTGGAAAGCCATGTTAGGCCCAGATAAGACCATGGTACAGGACGTTTTTATCGAAAACAGCCAGATTCCAGCCCTTTACCGAAGTGCCCGCGTCACATTGAATGACCACTGGAAAGACATGTTGGATTACCAGTTTGTGAATAATCGCATTTTCGACGCCCTGGCCTGCGGTCTCCCAGTAATATCTGACTGCTGCGATGAGCTCAGGGAAATCTTTCCGGAAGCAGTGCTGTACTATAGCAATAAAGAAGAATTCCACCAGTGCGTGAAGGAAATTGAGAACAACTATGAAGAAGTGAAAGCAAAAGTCGACGAGCAGTGGCCGGTGATTAAGGAGAAATATTCTTTTGAGACGAGAGCGCGAGAACTGGTGGAGATTGTGGAGAAACACAGAACGGAGAATTCATGGCTTCAATAAAAACAATATCAAAAATTTTGATCATTATACCAGCTTACAATGAAGCTGGATGCATAGAAAAGGTAGTAGACAATCTGGAAAGGAATTATCCTCAATATGATTACGTGGTGATCAATGATGGCTCCACCGATGACACCCGTAAGATATGTGCCCGCCGCGGTTATAATTTCATGGATCTTCCTGTAAACACCGGACTTTCCGGCGCGATCAAAAGCGGTATGCGCTATGCGAACTATTATGGATATGATTACGTTCTCCAGCTGGACGGCGATGGTCAGCATGATCCAAAGTATATAGAGGATATGATTACGGAGATGGAGCGGACCGGTTGTGATATTGTGATTGGGTCCAGATTTAAGACCAAACGCAAGCCTGTTAATTCCAGAATGATTGGAAGCCAGCTGCTTACCTACGCCATCATGATAACCACAGGCGGGAAATATATTGGAGATGTAACTTCCGGAATGCGCCTTTTTAATAAGCGCATGATCAAACGCTTTGGCTACGATATCAATTACAGTCCGGAACCGGATACCCTGGCATACCTTTTGAATTGCGGGGTAAAGATTGAAGAAGTGCAGGTAGAAATGCACGAGCGAATTGCCGGAACCAGCTACCTGGATTTCAAAAATTCCATTTGGTATATGATGAAAATGTTCTTTTCTATTTTTATTTTTCAATGGGTGCGTAAACGAGAGAAAGGAGACAAAAAATGAGCGACACGCTGAAAGGTTTACTTATTATTGCCTCTGTTCTGACTGTTGGATGGATTCTTCGAAAAATCCGAAAAAATAAAGTCAAAATGGAGGACGCTATTTTCTGGATTTTTTTCGCGGCCATTTTACTTTTGCTGGCAATCTTTCCGGAAATTTCCTATGAATTGTGTCGTATATTCGGAATTATGTCACCAAGTAATCTGGTGTTTCTGGTGATCATTTTCCTGCTGGTAGAAAAAATATTTACCTTATCTATTATTGTATCTCAGCTGGAAGACAAGATTGGAGTGTTATCAGCAGAAGTTGCGCTTCGTTCCAAGGCTGAGAATAAGAAGATTGATAAAGTAGATGAGAAAGAGACGTTATTGGAACGGGAAGAAGTAGAAAAGCAGGAGATAGAGGCTGAAATTGGTATTGGAGAGGGAAGATGACCAATGGTTTCTTTAAAAATCATTCCAGCAATCTGTACTCCCCACTTTGGGGGATATTTTGCAGAAAGCCTTTTTCAAACATGTTCTGGAATGAATATATCTAAAAGTTTATAGAGAAAATGAAAAATATGGGATTAAAGAATTTTGATAATAGTAATAAAATAAATCTTCATACATTTGCAGTATGCGCGTACGGTGAGAGTCCGTATTTGGAAGAATGTGTACAGTCTCTTCTGGCGCAGAAAGTCAGAACCAGAATTCTGATCGCGACTTCAACTCCCAATTCATATATATATGGAATTGGTGAGAAGTATGGAATACCTGTTCATATAAACCACGGTGAAAAAGGTCTGGCTGGAGACTGGAATTTTGCCTATAGCTGTGCAACAACACCGCTTGTAACCCTCGCTCATCAGGATGACAGATATTATGTAAACTATACGGAGGATGTACTGGCAGCTGCGAAGAAATGTCGTCATCCTCTTATTATTTTTACAGACTATAATGAACTTCGAAATGGAAAAACGGTGACAACTAACCGGCTTCTTAAGGTGAAACGTCTGCTTCTGACTCCTCTGAAACTGACTTGCTTTTGGAAAAACCGTTTTGTTCGAAGGAGAATTCTCTCCATAGGATCGGCTATCTGTTGCCCTGCAGTCACCCTTGTAAAAGAAAATCTGGACAGTTTTTCCTTTAAAAATAACATGAAAAGCAACATTGACTGGCAGGCATGGGAAGAAATTTCCAGGCGAAAAGGCGAGTTTGCATACACTGCAAGGGCAGGAATGGAGCACCGGATCCATCAGGAATCCACAACCTCGGAACTGATTGAGGAAAACGGAAGAAGAGCGGAAGACTTATATATGTTCCGGAAATTTTGGCCGGGGTGGGTTGCGAAAATGATTGAGAAGGTTTACCAGAAGAGTGAAGAATCTAATGAGGTGTGAAGAGAATTAAGGAGAAAATCATGCCGGAAGTATCTGTCATTATTCCAGTATATAATAGTGAAAAATATGTAGAAAAATGTATCTGCTCGGTTATGGCGCAGACTTTACCCGAACTGGAAATCATTATAATCAATGATGGGAGTATAGATGAAAGCGGGAAAATTCTGCGTAAATTGGCGCAGAAAGACAGCCGGATTATTCTGTTAGAACAGGAAAATAAAGGCGTGGCAGCAGCCAGAAACCTGGGTGTAGAGAAAGCGACCGGAAAATACCTTACATTTGTGGATGGAGACGATTACCTGCAGGAAGACTATATTGAAAAAATGTACAGTCTTGCGGAAAAAGAAACTCTTGATATGGTAATATGTGGCCTGACTTATGTGGACGAAGGTGGAAAAGAGCTGAATAAGATTATTCCGGGTGTGTATAAACGTTTGGAAAATGAGGAGTGGACATTCCGAATTTCAGCAGTATGTTCCCATTTATACAAACGGGAACTGTGGGAAAAGTATGACGTGAAATTTCAAAGCGGTGAGCGAGGGGAGGATATGCCGGTTTCTTTGTTTTTTTCTGCTGTATGTCCAAGAATCGCTACCTTGCCGGAATGCGGGTATTATTATGTGCAGCACGCATCGTCAGCGATTCACAATTTCAAAGGTTTGGAAAAATACTCTCTTCCGTATAAAGGCCTGGAAAATACTTTAACCAGAGTAAATAAAATTGGAATTCAGAACAGTCCGGAATTCTATGAGCTGTTTGTTATGAGGATTTTTGCAACCTGTCTGTTTCAGCTCGCCCCGGGAGCAAGATGGGAGAAAATCAGGGAATTGTGCGATTATATCAGCTGTACGGTAAATATGTATTTTCCAGCTTATTGGAAAAACAGTAAAGCAAAGCTAAATGCAAAGGTGGACATTCCATTTACGCAGAAAGCAGCAGTAAAAGTATTGATTCTTTTATTAAAAACGAAACTTCTTAGGCCCTTTGGCTGGCTGATCAGTAAAAAAAAATAACAAAAAAGATTGTGTGGCGTGCTATTTCCAATGCTTCATATTTTAAATGTTGAAGTAAAATTTCAGTAGAAATATTAAGAGGAAAACAAATGGAATACGTAAGCTTTGTGATATTACATTATAAAGATTATTCAGTAACGGATACCTGTGTCAGGTCTATATTGGCAATGGAACAGCAGGAACGTATCCGGATTGTGATCGTAGACAACGACATTCAGAAAAAAGAAAAAGACAGACAGGAACTGCTCCAAAAATATCAGGGGAATTCCAGAATCAAGGTTTTGCAGATAAAAGAAAATGGCGGCTTTTCTTATGCAAATAATCAAGGGTATCAGTACGCCAGAGAACATTTTGGGAAAAGCTATATCATTGTTTTGAATAATGACATTGAATTTACACAAAAAGACTTTATCAGCAGACTGGAAAAAAGTTATGTAAATAATCAATGCTATGTTCTGGGTCCCGATGTGATCAGGCAGAGTACCGGTGAACATCAGAACCCAATGGATACCAGACTTAGAACCAAAGAAGAAGCAGAATATACTATAAAAATGAACCGCCTGGCGTTACGTTTTTATCCAGTCATGTATCCTGTTGTTTACCATATGCTTCAAAAAGCGGAAAAAAACAAGATAGAAAATCAGAAACAACATATGACACTTTATAGTCAGCTTCAGAAAAATATTGTCCCTTTTGGCGCCTGTCTTATTTTTACTCCATCATTTGTCGAAAAAGAAGAAAAAGCCTTTGAGCCGGAAACCCGGTTTTTCTACGAAGAATATATACTGGCGCTGCGCTGTCAGCGAAAAGGCTATAATATTGTGTATGATCCTTCCATGTCGGTGAAACATGAAAGCGGTGCAGCAACCAAGAAAAGCTATGGGACAGAAAAGAAGCGGATTCGGTTTATGATGGAGAAGACTGTGGGGGCGTGTGAGGTTTATTTGGAGATGCTGGGAGAAGAGTAAGTCTGAGAGATACTTTTTCATGTGGTTTTCTTGCGTTTTATATACATATATGATAAGATAACTTCGATTTAAAAGGACAAATATTTGAAATGATCAGGTGGAATACATGAAAAAATGGTGTGAGAAATTGAAAGGAAATTTATTTTTTGTTAGTCAGTTTGCATTGGATGATTTTAAAACAAAATATGCCGGTTCTGTGTTGGGATTTTTCTGGGCATTTGTTCAGCCGGTTATTACGGTATTAATATACTGGTTCATCTTTCAGATTGGATTCAAAAATGGAGATGTAGACGGCTATCCATTCATATTATGGCTGGTATCCGGCTTATTGCCATGGTTTTTTGTAAGTGATTCTATTACAAATGCAACTTCAAGCTTAGTAGAATACAGTTATCTTGTAAAAAAGGTTTTGTTTAATATTAATATATTGCCAGTTGCAAGAGTTGTATCTGTGTTTTTTGTACAATTATTTTTAATTGGTTTTACAGCGATATTATTTATCGTATATGGACAGATGCCAAGTGTGTATTGGTTACAGTTAGTTTATTATATTGTCTACATGCTTCTTGTATGCATTGGAATATCGTATTTCACTGCATCACTTTTTGTTTTTTTTAGGGATGTCGTTCAAATCGTATCCATTGTTCTACAGATTGTTTTCTGGATAACACCGATTGTATGGCAGATGAGTATTTTTGATGAAAAGGTACAGTGGGCACTGAACTTTAATCCTTTGTTTTATCCGGTACGAGGCTATCGTGACGCATTGATGAGTGGAAAATGCTTTTGGGAATATGGATTCGGATGGAATTTGTATTATTGGCTGATTGCGTTGGCTTTTTGTTTAATAGGAATGAGCTGCTTCAAAAAATTAAAACAGCATTTTGCTGACGTATTATAGAAGTGAGGATATTAGGAATGCAAAATTATGCAGTGAATATAGAAAATTTGAATAAAACATATCGCTTATATAATAAACCGTCTGATCGTGTAAAGGAAGCGTTAGGCTTTGGCAAGAAGCAGAGTAAAACTTTTGAGGCGCTTAAGGATGTAAGCTTCAATGTGAAAAAAGGCGAGACAGTGGGGATTATCGGAACGAATGGTGCCGGTAAATCTACTTTGCTGAAAATTGTAACCGGAGTTTTAAGTCCGACAGCAGGAAATATTCAGATAGAAGGTAAGGTTTCTGCTTTATTGGAACTTGGAGCTGGCTTTAATGAAGAATATTCTGGAATAGAAAATATATATTTGAATGGCCGTATGATGGGTTATTCACGTAAGGAAATGGATGAGCGCCTTAACGGAATCGTAGAATTTGCGGATATTGGAGACTTTATCAATCAGCCGGTGAAAACTTACTCAAGCGGTATGTTTGCACGTTTGGCTTTCGCAGTTGCGATTAATGTGGAACCAGATATTCTTATTGTAGATGAAGCACTGAGTGTTGGAGACATTTTCTTCCAGAACAAGTGTTTTAAAAAATTTGATGAGTTAAAACGAAATGGCGTTACGATTCTTTTTGTATCTCATGATATCGGAAGTGTACGCCAGATGTGTTCCAGAGTTTTATGGCTTGATCATGGTACGGTCAGAGCCTTTGGCGAAGCTGCGCATATTTGTGATATGTATATGGACGAAAAGCGAAAATCAGCAGAATATGTGGCCGGACATATTCAGGATGAAGTTGCAGGGAATGTCTTCATGGAAAAAATTGATGAAGAGAGAAAATATCCCAAGATCAGTTTTGTGGAGGATCGTTTTCACAATGACAGTGTGGCAATCCGTTCTCTGTTTTTTACAGATTCCGAAGATAAAGCGGTAAATCGACTGTACGTTGATAAAACTTATCGAACTCATGTAGTAATTGAGTGTATGAAAGATGCACCAAGCCTGATTGTTGGATTTGTGTTGGAGAATAATAAAGGACTTCCTCTGTTTGATATTAACAATTTTATTAATCAGGGCGAAGTGGTCAACGGAAAGAAAAATGACATTATTGAGATCGTGTACGAATATACATTGCCGCGTATCATGAATGGTGTTTATCTGGTAGGAGCAGCGGTAGGTCAGGGTACACAGTCTAAGCATGAAATGCTTACCTGGCTTCATGGTATTATGGAACTGGAAGTCGTAAATCAAGGTTACAATTCTTCTTATATTGAAATTCCAAGCAAGATCAGAGCCTTTTCCAATCGACAGGAAAATGTAATGTTTCTATAGAATTTGTGGGTAAAATATGGATATTGTAATTGTTACATATAATTCTGAAAAATGGATAAAAAGGTGCCTGGATTCTCTGCTGAAGGCAAAGGCACTTTCTTCAGATCTGAAGTTGTTTTTTGTGGATAATCATTCCAGTGATCAGACGGTAGAATTGCTGACTGCTTATGAAAAGAAAGACGACTTCAGCCGTTTTGAGATTATTCAGCAGGAACAGAATCAGGGTTTTGGAAATGCTAACAATCTAGGAGCATCCTTTGGAAAGGATGAAATTGTTTGCTTTTTGAACGTTGATACAGAGGTATTCGAAGATACTTTTAAGCGGCTGGAAGAGATAATTGCAGAGTCATCGAAAGAAATCGGAGCCTGGGAATTCAGACAGCTGCCATATGAGCATCCCAAAATTTATGATCCTGTTACTGGCATTACAAGTTGGATGTCCGGAGCAGCATTTGCAGTACGCAGAGAAATTTTTGAAAAACTTCAGGGGTTTGATAAAAATATTTTTATGTATGCGGAGGACGTGGATTTCAGTTGGCGTCTGAGAGCATCCGATTACAAAATTAAATATTGTCCGACTGTGAAAATAATGCATTATTCGTACGAAAGCATTGGAGCGGTGAAGCCGGCGCAGTATGTAAATTCTCTGATTAATAATCTGCTGCTGCGATATCGTTTTGGCAGCTTTTCCGATGTGATGAGAGGCTATTTTCAGTTTGCAATAGTGTTTTTTTTACATCGGGCCCCCTATCCGGGAGCAAAAAAACAATTGCTTCAGGCTTTTGCGGCACATTTTTCATGTATCTCTTCTTTTAATAATAAAAGTTATGCCAGGGCGCAGGTGGGACAGTTCCTGGAGTGGGATTATGAAATTACGCGTGACAATAAAATCCAAACACAGAAGGATTGTGAATTTTGTCCTTTGGTTTCCATTATTGTGCGAACCTGTCAGCGTGCAGAAGTTTTAAGAGAAGCGTTGATCAGCATCCGAAATCAGACGTATTCCAATATAGAGGTTATAGTGGTGGAAGATGGTGAGGCTTCTGCTGAAAAAATGATCGTAGAAGAATTTTCAGATTTGAATATCCGATATTATTCCACCGGAAAGAAAGCCGGACGTTCAGAAGCGGGAAATCTTGCATTATCGAAAGCAGCCGGGGAATATATTAATTTTCTGGACGATGATGATATCTTTTTTGCGGATCATGTAGAAACCCTGGTACAGGCTTTGGCGCAGAACAGAAAATATCTTGCAGCATATGCATTTGGATTTGAGACTCCGGTTGTTGTAGAAAGCACCTCTCCGTACAAATACCATATTAAAGCTTATAATAAGCGATATACGACTGCATTTGATGAAGTAGAGCTGTGTTATCATAATTTTATACCAATACAATGCATTATGTTCTCGAGACGTCTTTATGAAGAATTTGGGGGCTTTGACAGCTCACTGGATTATCTGGAGGACTGGGATTTATGGGTAAGGTATGCACAAAGGACAAAGTATATTTGTGTGGAAAAAACAACATCTTTGTATAGAGTTCCTTTTGAACAGAAGATTCAGAAAGAACGACAGCATCAATTAGACGAGGCATTAAAAACAGTACGAAAAAAACACGAATCCTATGAGATTCCTGTGAGTGCAGCAAGACTGGCTGTATATGGAAAAAAACGAATATGGGAGAAATAATAATGAAATTACAAATTCAATCTGTAATTTATGGAAATCAGGTAGACGCTTTGGTGAAAGCAATGAAAGCCCTTCAGCAGGCTGTAAAAGTCTATCACAGACGCGTGGGAGATCTGCAGGTGAGGCTTATTTATGGTGACTCTACACCAACTCCTGTTCTGGATGAAAAAACACAGAAAGATATCCGTGAAATGCTGAAGGCGGAAATTGAATTTGAATATAAAGTATTTGGATTTAATTCCGGAACTGCCAAAGGTCATAATCTGATGGCTGAGAATACAGATGCTGATATTATGATGATCATGAATCCAGATGTTATTTTGGAGCCAACCTGTCTGTGTAAGCTGATGGAACCTCTTAAACTGAAAGAGGTTGGAATGGTGGAGGCAAGACAGACTCCGCTGGAGCATGCAAAGGAATATAATACAAAAACAGGAGAAACGGAATGGGCATCTACTGCCTGTACTGTGTTTAAAACAGAGGTATACAATAAAATAAATGGTTTTGATGCAGAAACCTTCTTTTTATATTGTGATGACCTGGATTTTTCCTGGCGTGTGCGCTTGGCTGGTTATAAAATCATTTATATGCCATCCGCTATTGTATATCATGCTAAAAATCTGTCCTTATCAGGAACCTGGCAGCCTACATCCGCAGAAATATATTATTCTGCAGAAGCAGCCATGCTTCTTGCCTATAAATGGTCAAATCCGGAAAGGGCAGAAAAGCTTTGCCAGCAGTATCTGACTCATGGTGGTGAAAGCGAAAAAAAAGCAGCGCAGGAATATCGTAAAAGAGAAAAAGAGGGTACTTTACCCCAAATGATAGATCCAGAACATAAAATCGGAAGATTTTTAGGAGATGAATATTGTAAGATGCGATTTAAGTTTAATCACTAATTGCTTTGAGGAAATGAGTATGAATAATAAAAATAATAATAGTTGGAAAGATATTATTGGTGAATTTTCAGCGAACAGTAATGTTGGGCTGTATTTAAAAGGATTAGAGCATTTAAATACAGAAGAAAACCAGAAATTATACGAAGAGAAATATCTTCCTGTCATTCAAGGTGAAAAAAAGGAAAATTCTCCTTTTTTAAGCGTTATTATCCGTACGCAGGGAAAGAGAGAGCAGGGATTGCGCGAAGCCCTGCTGTGTCTGCAGGCGCAGGAATGCCAGGACTTTGAAATATTATTGATTGCGCATAAAGCTGATGAAGAACATGGTAAGTTGATCGAAGAAATTCTGGAAGATCAGGAAGAGGAATTCAGAAAGAAAATAAGATTCTTTCGTCTGAATGAAGGAACCAGAACAACTCCGCTGAATTATGGTTTTTCCCATGCGTGGGGCAAGTATGCAGCTGTTTTTGATGATGATGATATTCTTTTCTCAAACTGGGTAGAGGAATTTAAAAAGTGTGCAGAAGAAAACGAGGGCCGTATTCTTCATTCTTTTGCATTTGCACAGGACTGGGAAAATCTGGAAAAACTGGGATATTGTGCAGTGGCTGCTCCGTCTGCAAACTACTGTGTTCCCTTTAATTTGATCAATCAGTTATCTGTTAACAGATGCCCATTGATGACTCTGGCGTTTCCTGTAAATATTTTTCAGAAGGCAGGAATTATATTCAACGAAAGCCTTAATGTGACAGAAGATTGGGAATATTTTATGAGAACCGCTTTTTTATGCGGCGTTTCCGATATTGAAGCACCGACAGCAATCTACAGATTCTGGAAAAACATTGAAACATCTGCCACCTTGCATGATCAGGAAAATTGGGATGCAACGTATCATTCTGTACAAGAGACTTACAACAGTCAGAATATTATTCTGCCGGCAGGAAATATCAGAAGAATCATAGAGCTGTCAACAGCTGGTGCAGCTCAGAATCTTGTAAATGCCAATGGCGAAATGGTAAGTCAACTTTTCTTCAGTAAAGGTGAAAGGTTTAGCAATAATCAGGTGATTCAGGCCGTGAATAAGGCAGAAGCACCGCAATTTGACATCTGGTTTCTATTTGAAGAAAAAACAAATGATTTAACAGCAATGCGATTCGATTTATGTGAAGAAGGACTGTTTATGCTGAAAAATTTCAGTGTGGATATCTGGTTTACAAACGGAGAGAAAAAAGTACTTACGTTAGAGGATTGTGTACATAACGGCCTGGAGACGAAAGAGGGAGTATTTTTCATTAACTCAGATCCGGAAATCGTGTGGGAACTTAAAGATGAAAGACTGCTCGATGTTGTGAATGTGAAAGGGGAATTTGAACGGCGGGTGAAAACCAAAGGATGGGTGAATACGCTGCTGAATATTTTCCCATTGAAAAAATGTTTTAAAAAGAGAAAACTACATAACAAAGGGTATTTTTAGATCAGGAGGGTAAGATAATGAAAGTATTGGTAACTGGTGCTGCTGGCTATATGGGAAAATATGTAGTAAAAGAATTGTTGGGAAAAGGTCATGAGGTTTATGCAATTGACTTTAACCATAAGGAAATTGACTCAAGAGCTGAAATTCTGGATGTGGATATATTTTCCGGTGATGACAGAATTTATGAAAAGGTAAAATGTCCTGATTTATGTATTCATTTAGCATGGCAGGATGGATTTGTGCATAATTCACCAAAGCATATGGAAAACTTATCAAAGCATTTTACATTTCTGAAGAATTTAATTGATGGCGGCTGCAAAAGAATCGCAGTTATGGGAACCATGCATGAGATTGGATTCTGGGAAGGTGCAGTGGATGAAAATACTCCGTGTAATCCATTATCACAGTATGGTATTGCAAAAAATGCATTGAGACAGTCTCTTTTACTGCTAACCCAGAATTCAGATGTGAAGATTTACTGGTTAAGAGCATATTACATTCTGGGAGATGACAGACGAAACAGTTCTATTTTCACAAAGCTGCTTCAGGCAGTAGAAGATGGAAAAGAAGAATTTCCATTTACTTCAGGTGAAAACAAATATGATTTCATTGACATAAAAGATCTTGCAATGGAAATCGTAGCTGCAAGCACACAGGATGAAATTACTGGAATTATAAATGTCTGCACAGGAAATCCAGTTGCTCTGAAAGATAAGGTGGAAGCATTCATTAAAGAAAAGGGACTTCCGATTAAATTGAAATATGGAGCATTTCCTGACAGACCTTATGATTCCAAGATTATTTATGGCGATAGCACGAAAATAAATAAAATTTTAATGACAACAGGGAAATAACATTATAAAAGGATGTGATCGTGTGGAATTCGGAAATGGAAAAAAGAATCAGTTAGTATGGCGCTCGTCTGAAAACAGATATCATAATGAGGAATTCAAAGTGAATGAAGATAATGACAATGTAAATGTTGCGATACTTGCACGCCAGGTAAATGCAGAAAGTACAGTGCTTGATATTGGCTGCGGTGAGGGCAAATTTGGTGCTATGCTACTGAATAAAAAATGCCAATTATATGGAATCGATATTGATTCAGAAGCATGTCGAAATGCATCGGAAAAATATAAATATAATAAGATATTCTGCACAAATATTGAAGCGCCTGATTATGCGGATGAAGGATTTGCAGAATTAGAAAGTCTGTCTTTTGAATTTGACTATATTGCCTTGATCGACATTCTTGAACATGTAATAAATCCTACAAGGGTTATTGAAAACTCAGTCAGATACTTGAAAGATAAAGGGAAAATCCTGATCAGTGTTCCAAATGTGAATAATGCAGATATATTTTTAAATTTGCTTAATGATCATTTTAATTATCGCGAAGCGGGTGTGCTGGATAATACACACACGAAATATTTTACCAGACATTCTTTTATTGAGTGGATCGAAGATATTAATAGTACAGCAGACTTTGCACTGGATTGTGAATATATAGGAAGTACTTTCGGGGAAACCGAGTTTATGCAGGAAGTGGAGAAAAAGTATCCAAACGTGTATGAACTGATTCAGTTAAATCCATGGTTTAATGCGATTCAGCATTTGTTTGTACTGACCTATTATAAAAACAAAAAAGAGGCAAACACCAATCATCTAGAAGGACTTTTACAGGAAAAGGGTAATAATCTTGTAGGAAAGCTGAATCAGGTGCTTGATTTTTCAGGGGCAGATTTGCAGGAAAAGGATTTTTCAATGCTTCCAAATGAGAGAAGAACTTTAAAAGAGCAAGTCTTTGTATCAGAAGAAGGATGGAAAAAGTGTGCAGATGAGTTAAAGAAAGCGAAAGCCTTTGAGGAAAAAAATCAGAGAGACATTGATGAATTAAAGCAAGCATTAGAGCAATCGCAGCAAATGGTGAGTGAAAAAAATGCGGAGCTTAAAAATGTAGAGGATAAATTGGCGCAAAGTACAGCCGCACTGGAAGAAACTCGTGTTGAGTGGAAAAAGTGTGCAGGGGCATTGGAAGAAACCCGTACCGAATGGAAAGAATGTGCGGAAGCATTGGAAAATGCGAAAAAAGGCTGGGGAGAATGCGCGGAAGCATTAGAAAATGCGAAAAAAGGCTGGAAAGAATGTGCGGAAGCGTTAGAAAGTGCGAAAAAAGGCTGGAAAGAATGTGCGGATGCATTAGAACAGGAAAGAAAATCAAAGTGATGTATCCACATAAGTGAAATATAAGAGGAAATGGAGAAAGAAATTATTTAATGGCGAGGGAGAAAAGAGACAATAATTTTAATATCATTAGGTTTGTTGCTGCAATAATGGTTATGGCTGGACATATGGCATATATTGGTGGCTATACCCTTCCTACATTATGGGGAGAAGGAATTCAGGCGCTCGGAGTAAAAATCTTCTTTTTGATTGGTGGATTTCTTATTGCGAAAAGCTGGGAATCAGATTCTAATCCGGTACGGTATATGACGAAAAGAGTTTTTAGAATTTTTCCTGCGCTTATTGCATTTACATTAGTTGCTGCTTATGTGATTGGACCAATCCTGTCAACACTTACAATCAACGAATATTTTCAGTCACCACTGGTTAGAAATTATCTGCGAAATATATTGTTATTTCCAGCATATTCACTGCCAGGAGTGTTTGAAACAAATCCATATCCCAATGCAGTAAATGGTTCATTATGGACTCTGCCTATAGAATTCGCAATGTATATTTTGGTTCCGATTATTTTGATTCTTGCAGGAAAAAAAAAGGAGAAGAGATATTCTTTTGCTTTTGTTTCTGTGATTACCGTTGTATTATGTTGTCTACAAATGGTAAAACTTTTGTATCATCCTGAATGGCGTTGTGTCATATATGGGACAGATATATGGGCTGCGATGGAACTGATTCCGTGGTATCTGATTGGAGTGTTATTCACTTTTCCATGTATGCAGAAATTGTTAAATATTCAGGTAAGTATTTTGGCAGTCTTCCTGTTGTCCTGTCTGAACCCAGGATCGCTTACCTTTTGTATATTAAAATATGTGACATTTTCATATACAATATTCTCCTTTGCATTGGTGGAAAAACCGACCTTTGCAAAATGCTTTTCGCAGGCTGATATATCATATGGATTATATTTATATGGTTTTTTTGTGCAGCAGATCGTAGTATATCTGTTTAATAAAAGCAGCATTGTAATAGGAGAAATTTGGTTATTGGTATTTTGTATTGGCATTACATGCATAATAGCGCTGCTTTCTTTTTTATGCGTAGAAAAGCCGATGCAGCAGTTAAGCAAGAAAATATTGGTCAGATTATAGAAAATGCATAATTATATTAGACTTTTGTTCGTCGATTATTTATGTAAAAACTATTTAGTAATCGACGCTGGTTATTATGGATAGCTCTGTAAATCTTGAAAGTAGTACACTTTTTCCTATGTTTACATGAATTAGAATACAATGCTGATATGGAATAATTTGATTAATTATACGATAGGGGTTGGAATGATAATTGAAGAATGTAATTTGACATTTGATCCCGATATGCTGGTGAATATCAACTCGTATAGAGAATATCATCCCAAAGAACATTTTTCCACTCTTGCCCGCCGATTACCAATGTAGTAAAATAAACCTACATGGTAATCGGCGGTTTGTTATTATGGAGGGGTTATTTCATGGGCAGATTTGTAAATCTTGGCAATAACGCGTTTCAGACTGCACTTACTATTTATAGTCACAAATTTATTATATGCAACGTATTCAATGAATTGATGTTGCAAAATGTTTTGGAATGTTTTTTATTTATTTAGGACACTATGGAGTTGTGACAGGAAATGCATATAATTGGGTTTTTAGTTTTCACGTATGTTTATTTTTTTATTTGTCTGGATGCCTTGAAAATTTTAATCATAAAACAATATTAGAAAATATTCAAAAAAAGGTTATTAATATTTTAATTCCTTTTTTCTTTTTCGCTATATTAGGCATTCTATATAATGCTGTATTGAGAAATACAAATGTTTATATACACGAGAATTTAATGCTTTTATTAAAAGGGGATATTCGAAATCATATAAATTTTGGGGGCGGATTATGGTTTCTTTCTTGTCTGTTTGTTATTGAAATATTATTTTCTTTTATAAAGAAAATGAATAAAAAAATTATTATATTTATTACATGCTTAATTTTATTTATGTTCTCACAGTTTTTGATTTCTCCACCTCCCACCGTACAACCAAGTTGGTATTGGAATATTGATAGTGCATTATACTATACTATTTTTTATTGTATAGGATTTATTACATATGAGCCGGTCCTTAAACTTTTTAGAAGTAAGAAATCACTTGTAAAATGGATTTCAAATATTGCTCTGCTATTATGTTTTATATATTCGTTTTCCCTATTTTGGCAAAATAATTTATTGTCTAAAATAATTGGATTAAATGATATAATTGGAAAGATGTTTGAAATTATCACTCCGCTTCCTTCTATATTTTTAGTTCTTAGAGTTTCGTATTTTCTATCGGGTGTAGAAATATTGGAACGATTAGGAAGAGCATCTTTGTATTTGTGTGGAAATGAATTTATAATAAAGGAATTGGTTCCGCAGATTCTTGGTATATTCAACATTTCAATAACTATAAGTACTACAATTCAAGCATACATATATTGCTTTTTGCTATTATGTCTTGTAGAAAAATTGTTAATGCCATCTGAAAAATTAATTATAGAAAAATTGCAAAATGAAACTTCTTCTTTAGTTAAAATGTTGTTACAGTGTAAATGATTGTAAGTGTCTTAAAACATGGTGTAGTGACTCCAGACGTTTCTCCTGATATAATGTAATATAGTGGTTTTGAGTCACTTACGAAAAATCACACGTCGGAAAAAGAAGGGAATGAAGGACTTTATCCGTGGAATCATAGAGGAAAATCAGGGCGGTTTTGAGAACAGCCGGGGGAAATATGTTGACAGGTATGATGTATACGGTATGATAGTGAAGCGTTTTTTATGCGAGGGAGACACGAAAAAAAGGAACTTTCATATTTATTACAGTGACGGAAAAGCTTACAGTAAAAAGTAGGAGATCAAGCCCTGGATGAAAAGATTGAACGCAGATAAGCATTCCCCCGCTTCAAGTGTGCGGAGCACTAAGCAGCAGGTGAGGGGGATGCTTCTGTCAGTGGGAATTGAAAGCTCCCACTGACAGATCGCGAAGCGACTGCGTTCATGAGCAAGTAGAGAAGCGGATTGCGAATGTACGCTTTACAAAGTGGAAGCGGATGTGATCGCAGCGAAGAAAAGATATGACCATGCAACCGCAGTTTTGAAAGAGCTATTGGACAAGCGGGATACGATAAGGAAAGATGAAATCCTGTCAGCAATTGTAAAGAGTGGACGGTCTTATGAGGAGATAATGAACTTCCTGAATGTGGAAGAAACTGAGAGAGAAACAAAGGAATAGACAAGGAATGCACCACAACTGCGGCTGTGGTGCGAGTTTTAGGCGGAAAATTTCTGGAGGTTCACATTGAGGGGAAAAAAGTATTGATCGGATAGTTTGGGGAACAATCCCCTTGCCCGCCGATTGCCTATGTAGTAAAATAAAGCTACAAGACAATCGACGGATTTTTTGCGTAAAGAAAACTTACTTAAGAATCACCGGAAAGGAAAACATTTAAAATGGATAAAATAGCAGTACTAATTCCCTGTTACAACGAGAGCAAAACCATAGAAAAGGTTGTAACCGATTTCAAGAAAGTATTGCCGGAAGCGGTAATATATGTATACGATAATAATTCCACTGACCATACAGATGAAATTGCCCGCAGAGCAGGAGCTGTAGTCAGATATGAATATCAGCAGGGCAAAGGAAACGTTATTCGCAGAATGTTTCGTGAAATTGATGCACAGTGTTATATCATGGCAGACGGAGATGATACTTATCCCGCAGAATTTGCCCCTTCAATGGTTGAGAAAGTATTGAATAAAAAAGTTGATATGGTAGTGGGAGATCGTCTGTCCTCCACTTATTTTACAGAGAACAAGCGACCATTTCATAATTTTGGAAACAGTCTGGTGCGTAAATGCATTAACATTATGTTTAAAACCCAGATAAACGACATCATGACAGGCTACAGAGCATTCAGCTACCAGTTTGTAAAGTCCTTCCCTGTATTATCCAAGGGGTTTGAGATTGAGACTGAAATGAGCATTCACGCAGTTGATAAGAACATGTATATCGAAAATGAAGTGATTGAGTACAGAGATCGTCCCGAAGGCAGTGAATCCAAACTGAATACATATTCAGATGGCTTCCGGGTACTGAAAACCATAGCCAAATTATACCGCAATTATAAGCCAATGGCATTCTTCGGACTGGTGGCAGCAGTGCTTTTGATCCTTGGAATTGGATTCTTTATCCCGGTATTTGTAACCTTCCTTGAAACCGGACGCGTGGGAAAAATTCCTACTCTGATCGTATGTGGTTTTGCTGTTTTGGGAGCAATTCAGTCATTGTTTTCCGGACTGGTCCTGCAGACAATGGTTCAGAAGAACCGGCAGGACTTTGAAATGGAACTGCAGAGAATACAGGAGCAGTATAACAAATTATTATGAAAGTTCTGGACAGCAGTGCGAAGCACGAACGTTCATATATGGTAGTAACGCTAGAGCCTGTTTGAAAAATCATTCCCGCAATCTGCATGCCCCACTTTGCGGTATATTTTGCCCGAATTCGATTGTCGTAGCCCGCTACGGCGCCCTCATCCGGACAAAATCTCCCACAAATTGTGACGCACATCTTGCAGAAAGCCCTTTTCAAACACGCTCTAGAGAAGATATGTCTGCCTGGAGAAATAATAAAAAGTGGAAGCACAAAAAAGGCTTCCACTTTTTGTTATATGATCATTGTTATAGCCTGTACAACAACAAGACTTTCAATCACCATCATAGTTTCCCATATTTTACAGCTGCGGTTATGATCCACAGACACCATAGCTGTAGAGAACAGGGAAAACAGCGCTGGAGCAAGAGGAAGAAAATAACGTCCCTGAATGCCCTGTATATGATCACAATCCATTGTGGTATAACCGACCATCATGGAAAACATGATCAGCAGCAAAGATCCCAGACAGCTAAAGGCGATAAATGTCCGGTTTTTCCTGGTGAAAACCGGGGCGTCTCCTTTTACGTTTACAAGCAGTAAAAGAATGATCAGGAATACTATTAAAAGGGACCAGTTGATATTAATATCCAGCCAGGATAATTTTCCACCTAATAAGCCTCGTAGAATGGTGTCACTGCACTGGATGACCGTATTCCATAAAATATAAATGGTCTGGAGCGGGTGCTGGAATACATATGAAATCGGATAAATAGTATTTTCCGGATCCGCAGAAATATCTGTGGCAAACATTGCAGAAAACATAGGCATAAATTTAATTAAAGTAACTGCAATTAAAAGGACAGCTCCCACGCAGATACATAAAGGAACGATCCAGCGCATCTTTTTATGCATGTGATGATGGGGCACATGGGAAAAACACATGAGCAGCAATAACAAAAGTGGAAGGTAAACCCCGCCTTTCACAATTGCAATGAACAGTGCCAGAAATCCAAGAGCGATCAGGTAACTTTTTTTTCGCTTAGGGTTATGTAAACGGTAAAAACACAGTGCCGTAAACAAAAAGATGAACCCGTTTATCACGGAATCATAGGAAGCAGAAGCTGCCTGCTGCAGTGTGATAGGCAAAAGCCCAAGTGCTCCCAGAAGATTTTTTCCAAATGGTGCAATGCAAATGGCAAAATAGACCAGAAGGATAAATACCACAAGACTGCAGATCCTTGCCAGCTGGAAGGTAAGCATGGGGGAAAGATGCAGCAGCCGTCCAATACTAAGTCCTATTGCAGCCGGAACATAAACGACTGCAGGAACCAGACCTGATGTGCTTACATAGGAAATTTCAATCAGATCCGTATCCGAAGCAAACTCAAAGCTGTGAAACAGAAGCTGGTAGTAGGAGTTCGTCTCCAGTCCATTGCTTAACATATCGCTTAACTGAGCATCACAACGCCGTTTATATATGGTATTGCCTGGGGTTTCCGTATTTTTTACAAACAGCATTTTGTTAGAAAGGCTGTAAGCTGCATCAAAATGCGTTGGTTCATCCGGAACTCCGTGAACGGTAACCAGGCATTGGAAAATCAGTCCCAGAAATAAAGCAACAGGAATATAAAATTTCTGCACGGTCATCTGGCGGATAATGATCAGATAAAATGTCATTATTATAAATAAAAGCAAGATAACACACAGCGCAATATAAAAATAAAGCATGAAATTATTGTCGCCGTAAGTGAAGGAATAAATAATATTTGTATGACTGTTTGTATCGTTGTTAAACTCCTGAATTAAGGCCTGTTTTTCATTTGATGTAAAAGAAAGAACCGTTTTCTCCCCATTTATTAATTTCAGTTTTAATTGTAAATGTGCATTTTCAGAGGCACTTACTGGCTGGGACAGATCGCAGGTCAGTTCTTTCTTTTTTGTTGCGCGGAAAACGGAAAGCGTGTGTTCTGCCTGATAATAAATTTCTCCGGAATCTGCATTCGTCAAGGTGATGAAAAGGCGGGCATTGGAAGTTTTATTTTTTGCAGAGCCCTCAAGTGTAAACATCTTTAACTCAGGAACTGTACAGGTAAACGTCTCTGTAAGAACGGGGGAATCCGAGGACAAGGTTATGGTACCTGTAGGTTTATGAGTTGTCATCATAACGTACTCAATGGGCTGATGAAGGTTAAAACGAAACTGGGCTTTATACATAAGAAGACATACACCACTGATAGAGAGAAGAATGATAAAAAGCGAGAGGATATGTCCTGGTATTTTCTTTTCTTTATTCATATATAGAATCTCCTGTGTAAAAAATATTTGTGAAATATGCTCTGCTATTCACACAAAAATAAAATTTCATGTTAAAATATTATAACGAATCGGAAATAAATATGCAATGATTTATAAGAAAAGAGAGGGATAAATGAAGAAACGGAAGCGCTTACTGGTTATACTTTCAACATTTGTCATGGCTGCTCAGCCCCTGTGCGTTGCCGCAGAAATGCAGGATGCAGAAGGCTTTGGGGCAGTAGAAGAAATATGGGCTGACGAGGAGAACGAGGAGGAATTTTCAGCTGCTCCTGAAGTGGGGAATGAGGATTTAAATGGCTTTCAGGCTGAAATTTCCACAGAGGAAAATGACAGGATTGAGGCAGAAGAATCTGGTGAGATCATCTCCGGTGCTATTGCAGGAGATTCCGTTGACAGCGGCATCAGCCTTTTTTCTCTGGACTATTACACGGACAGCTATGGTGCTCAGTTGGATGGAAATGCAAAGGCCTTGTATGATCTTCTGGTGCAGAATTATGTGGTGGATTACAGCCAGTATCTGGACAGTGTTGATTTTCCTTTTGAATTTCCTGATACCATTACATTTGAAGCAGTTGTTGAGGATGGCAGTTTTCAGAGAAAAGGAGAAAGCTATGTACAGGCTACCAATGATGTGAAAACAGCCATTCAGGCAGCTTCAGATGCTTTTTCCTATGATTATCCACAGGCATTCTGGTTCAGGGGCAGCAACTATGGATACCGGGTCAGCTGTGTTCGGGATGGGTCCTCTTCTACCGGATACAGGGGAACCTTTAAGAATTTCACCTTTAAACCGGCAAACAGGGAAATCAGTGAGAATTCCCATACTCGAATGGGGGATTTTATGGGTGGTGTTCAGAGTGCTGTTGCAGAGCTGAATGAGCAGACTTTGGGCATGGATATGGAGCAGAAAATAAAGCGGATTCATGATTATATCTGTCAGAGAGTTACTTACAAGAACGATAATACTTTGTGGGTGCATTCTGCCGCCTCGTTGTTTCTGGATGCAGATCCTGCATTTGTCTGCGAGGGCTATGCGAAATCCATGAAAATTTTCTGCTATTATATGGGAATAAATTGTGCCTGTGTCAGCGGAACAGCCAGGGGAACTTCTTCAGGAACTCCTGGAGCGCACATGTGGAATTATGTACAGATGGATGATGGAAACTGGTATCTGGTGGATGCCACATGGGATGATGTGGGAACACCGCCATCTTCACGATATTTGCTGGTGGGACGCTCTACAAAGGGACAATATATTACCATTGGTGAGGAGCGTGTGGAGTATACCAGTTTTTCTACTACTTCAGCAGAAACGGCTGGTCCTGTGTTTATTTTGCCGGTTCTGGCAGAAGAGAGTTATGCAGATAATAAGGGGAAAAATGAGCCCGCAGTTACAGTTGTGCCTACAGTGACACCAACTGCGGCGGTAAGTGCGGGACCGACCCCGACCGTAAGCGTGAAACCAGCGCCAACCGTAAGTGTGGCTCCGACTCCGACTGCAAGTGCGGAACCGACCCCGACCGTAAGCGTGAAACCGGCGCCAACCGTAAGTGCGGGACCGACCCCGACCGTAAGCGTGAAACCGGCGCCAACCGTAAGTGTGGCTCCGACCCCGACTGCAAGTGCGGAACCGGCACCGACTGTAAGCGTGAAACCGGCGCCAACGGCAAGTGCGAAAACGACACCCACCGCGAGTGTAGCCCCGATACCAACTGTAAGCGTGGCTCCAATACCGACTGCGACACCTATACCAACTACCACCATACTTACCTTACGGGTAAAACAAACCTACAAGTCAGGTGGTAAAATAAAGTCAGTCCGCACCACCAATAAAAAGATTGTCAAAGTGGATAAGAAGGGCAAAATCACTGGGAAAAAAGCTGGAAAAGCAACGGTAACCATCACTTATACCAACGGAAGCCGTAGGATTTTCCTGGTAAAAGTGCAGAAAGGTATTGTAAAAACAACTGCTGTTTCCGTAAATAAACGGAATATAATCCTTGCCAAAAAAGGAAAAAGCTTTCAGCTGAAAGTCACTCTCACACCAGTCACCAGCCAGCAAAAAGTAACTTATAAAAGTTCCAATTCCAAAGTAGCAGCAGTAAATTCAAAAGGAAAAATAGTTGCGAAAAAGAAAGGAACAGCTACAATTACAGTGAAGTCAGGAAACAAAAAAATTACCTGCAAAGTCAAAGTAAAGAAATAACCCCAAAATACTGTCAGAACCGAAACAAAATAAAGTTTTGGTTTTGACAGTATTTTTTTATGTCAAGCGTTTTTGAAAATGTCCTAAAATAATTGAAGTATTAGCCCCGGCTTTTTGCTGGGGCTTGTTATATTGAT
>NZ_JBCOME010000055.1:0-27277 GCF_040924365.1 Ruminococcus sp. 1001136sp1_2201st1_G3_2201SCRN_220225
TCCGTTTCTTCCAGAAGAATAGGGATAAAACGTAGGGCGATCGACATCATCATAGCAATATCATGTACTGGTACATGAAGCTTATTCAGAGGGCGGAGCAGACGCTCCAGGCCATCAGTCAGCTGGTTAGGTGTCGTCGTCAGTGTCATAATAGAAGAACCGATCACCAGATAAACCAGTCGGATTGCCATAGTACCTGCCAGCACCAGACCTTCCTTTGTTATCTTAATAAATCCCAGCTTCCATACCACCTCACCAGGGGTAAGAATCATATTAAAAAATATGGTGATCAGAAGCAACATGAAAATGGTCTTCAGACCTTTAAAAATAAACTTCACCGGAACCTTTGACAACAGGATCATTCCTGCAAGAAATATAGTAGCCACTGCATATCCTGCGAAGGTGTGAAACAAAAATACAGATACAATAAATCCAATGGTTCCTACCAGTTTGGTTCTTGGATCCAGCTTGTGAATCACGGAATCTGCCGGATAATACTGTCCAATGGTAATATCTCTGATCATTCGTTTCTGCCTCCCTTCTTAAGAAGTGAAGGCTTCTGCTTCTTTAAAGCTTCCAGAATCGTATCCCTGGCTTCCTCCACAGTGGTAGCTGTGGTATCCACATTCAGGCCATTTTCGGAAAGCGCATGCATGATATAGGTGATCTGCGGTGCCGCAAGTCCCATTCCTTCCAGTTCCTTATAATGGGAAAATACATTCTTCGGTGTATCGTCAAATACCATTTCCCCATGATTCATAACGATCAGGCGTTCCACATATTTGGCAATGTCCTCCATGCTGTGAGAAACCAGGATAATGGTAATCCCTCTCATCTTATGAAGAGCCGCAATCTGATCCAGAATGTCATCTCTTCCCTGTGGGTCGAGCCCTGCAGTAGGCTCATCCAGAATCAGGATCTTCGGGTTCATTGCAAGAACACCTGCAATGGCAACTCGTTTCTTCTGACCTCCTGAAAGCTCGAAAGGAGATTTGGTAAAATTCTCTTCCTTCACACCTACGTGGGCAAGGGCCTTTTTTGCCTCTTCCTCAGCCTGCTCCCTGGAAAGTCCCTGGTTCATAGGACCAAAGCAAACATCTGCCAGAACTGTATTCTCAAACAGCTGGTGCTCCGGGTACTGGAATACCAGCCCCACCTCACTACGAAGAGCCCGGCGGTTATAATTCTCCGCCCACACGTCTTCTCCATTATATAGGATCTGACCGCTTGTAGGCTGGATCAAAGCATTAAAATGCTGGATCAAGGTTGATTTTCCGCTTCCAGTATGACCGATCACACCAATGAACTGTCCATCCGGAATTACAAGATTTATATCTTTCAGGGCGTGGCTTTCATAAGCAGTACCCTGACTGTAAGTATAGGTCACGTTCTTAAGCTCTATCGACATAATGCACCCACCAATTCCTCTTTCGTCAGTATTCCTTCCGGAATGTCCACGCCAGCCTTGTGAAGCTCATGGGCGAGCAATGTCACCTGGGGTACATCCAGCCGGTATTTCTTCAGTGTCTCTACCTGGGAAAAAATTTCTCTTGGAGTTCCCTGCATTACCACATTTCCACCATCCATCACATAAACCTTGTTGGCATGGATCACTTCTTCCATATAATGGGTAATGAGGACAACGGTTACATTTTCTTTTTTATTGAGCTCGGAAACGGCTTTCAATACTTCTTTCCTGCCATTCGGGTCAAGCATTGCAGTTGGCTCGTCCAGTACAATACAGCTTGGACGCATCGCCACAACACCTGCGATGGCAACTCTTTGTTTCTGGCCTCCGGAAAGCTTGTTCGGAGACTGATAACGGTAAGCGGTCATTCCTGTCTTTTTCAGACTGTCATCCACACGCTTCCAGATTTCGTCTGTAGGTACTCCCATATTCTCAGGACCAAAGCCTACATCCTCTTCCACAACCGTACCAATGATCTGGTTGTCCGGATTCTGAAAAACCATCCCCGCTTTCTGGCGGATTTTCCACAGCTCCGGCTCCTTGGCTGTGTCCATATCATCCACCCACATGGTTCCCTCTGAAGGGATAAGCAATGCATTTATCTGCTTCGCCAATGTGGATTTTCCGGAACCATTGTGCCCCAGAACGGCCACAAAATCGCCGGCTTCAATGTCCAGGTTTACATCATTGACAGCACGCTGCGTTGCTTCCACATTGCCGTCCTCATCATACTTGAGATAGTCAAATCCCAGCTTGAATGCCTTGATAATTCCCATATTCTTTTTCCTCGTCTGTCAGGCCTTCAGCTCGTCCGTAGCTGCCGGAACTGCACCGGTCAACTCGTCCATTAACGCCCAGATTTCATCTTTTCCCTGCTTTGTCTCAGCGGAAAAAGGAATGATCTTACTGCCCGGGCGCAGCTTCAGTCCGTCCTTGATAGCCTTAATATTCTTCTGTACCTGACTTCTTTTCAGCTTATCCAGCTTGGTTGCAATAATGATCGGATTGTATCCGTTATTTACGATCCAGTCATACATCAGCTTATCGTTTGCAGATGGATCGTGCCGGATGTCGATCAGGAGAAATACTGCTTTCAGGGTCTGTGAGGTATGAAGATAACGCTCGATCATCTTTCCCCACTTCGCCTTCTCAGTCTCCGGAACCTTGGCATATCCATAACCTGGAAGATCCACAAGGTACATAAAATCATTTACATTATAAAAATTGATAGTCTGTGTTTTTCCCGGCTGGGAACTTGTTCTTGCCAGCGCTTTTCGGTTCAGCAGACCGTTAATGAGGGAGGATTTTCCCACATTGGATTTCCCTGCAAAAGCAATTTCAGGTCTTCCTGTGTCTGGCAGTTTGCTGGTGATACCACAAACGATATCCAGTGAAACATTTTTAATTACCATTTTTCCTACCTCTCATTTCAGGCAAGTGCCCGTTCCAGCACTTCATTCATATTTTCCACAAACGTAATCTTCAGTCCGTCTGTGATCTCCTCATCCAGTTCTTTGATATCCGGTTTATTGGACTTTGGAACCAGTACTTCTTTAATCTTGGCGTACTTAGCTGCAAGAAGCTTCTCTTTCAGTCCGCCGATTGGAAGTACACGACCTCTTAAGGTGATCTCACCAGTCATGGCAAGATCCGCTCTTACCGGCTTGTCAATAATGGCAGAAAGCATTGCAGTTGCCATGGTAATTCCGGCTGACGGACCGTCCTTTGGCACTGCCCCTTCCGGAATATGTACGTGAATGTCATTTTCCTGGAAAAATTCCTGATTGATTCCATATCTGGCTGCTACAGAACGGATGTAGCTGATACCCGCTGTTGCAGACTCTTTCATCACGTCTCCAAGCTGTCCGGTAAGCACAAATTCCCCTTTACCCGGCATAATATTTACTTCGATTTGAAGGGTATCGCCGCCTACCTGCGTCCAGGCAAGACCTCTTGCAATACCAACCTCATCCTTTTTATTCGCCATCAGGTAATTGTATTTCTCCTGCCCCAGAAAGCTCTCAAGGTTCTTGCCTGTGACCGTTACCTTCTCTTTGCCATCTTCCATGATCAGACGTGCTGTCTTACGACAGATCTGACCGATCAGACGCTCCAGATTTCGGACACCAGCTTCTTTCGTATAATTATTGATAATTTTTCGAAGAGCGCCGCCCTGAATGGAAAGTTTGCCTTTCTCAATTCCATTGGCTTCCATTTGCTTGGGAATCAGATGCTCCTTTGCAATGTGCTCTTTCTCATTCTCTGTATAACCGCTGATCTCAATGACCTCCATTCGGTCAAGAAGCGGTCTTGGGATTCCCTGAATATCGTTGGCTGTTGCAATAAACAACACCTCTGAAAGATCCTGGGGAAGCTCCACATAATGGTCATTGAAATGACTGTTCTGCTCCGGATCCAACACCTCAAGAAGCGCAGAAGAAGTATCTCCCTTGTAATCACTGCTTGTCTTGTCAATTTCGTCCAGAAGCATAAGCGGATTGGCAACCTTTGCCTGCTGAAGGGCAACGGTAATCCTTCCCGGCATAGCACCCACATAAGTCTTTCTATGGCCGCGGATCTCAGCTTCATCCTTCACACCACCAAGGCAAATACGGACATAACGTTTGCCAGTGGCTTCTGCAACAGATTTGGCAATAGAAGTCTTACCGGTTCCAGGAGGTCCCACAAGGCAAAGTATAGGAGATTTTCCTTTATGTGTCAGCTTACGTACAGACAGAAATTCCATAATACGCTCTTTTACATCTTTCAGACCATAATGACCTTCTTCAAGAATCTTCCAGGCTGCCTTCAGGTCTTCAGAATCTTCAGAGCACTTATCCCACGGAAGGGAAAGAAGTGTCTCAATATATCCCCGCAGAATGCTGCTCTCAGCGGCATTGGTGCTGGTGATTTTAAAGCGGCCGATTTCTTTGAAAATGCGATCCTTTACTTCCTGGGAAGCAGTAAGCTCTTTGGCTTTTCTGCGGAACTCCTCAGCCTCATCAGCAGTATTGTCCTCGCCAAGCTCCTCCCGTATCAGTTTCAGCTGTTCTCTCAAAATATATTCACGCTGGTTTTTATCTACACGCTTTTTCAGTTTCTGCTGAAGGTCGTGGCTGATATCCAGCACATTGATCTCATTGCTCAAAATGGCACCAAGAAGCTCATATCTGTCTGTCAGTCTGGCTGCCTCCAGAAGTTTCTGTTTGCTCTGCCAGGAAAGAGGCAGATTAATTACGATCTGGTCGATCAGCTCCGGTGCTTTCTCTATATTCATGATCTGGGCAGCCAGTTCTTTTCCAATCTTTCCACCCTTAGCGCAATAAGTTTGGAACAGCTCCCTGATACTTCTGTACATTGCCTCCAGCATCGCCTGAGGCAGCTCCTCTTCTTCCTCATTAACAAGAACAGTCTCTGCTCTTAAATATGGTGTCTCCTGTTCCAGGCCAAGAAGTTCTGCCCTTCTTTTTCCCTCAACAAGAACACGCAGCAGGTTGTCAGGAAGTTTCACAACCTGCTTAATATATGCAATAGTTCCTACCTGAAACAGCTGTACAAATCCAGGATCTTCAATCTGGGGATCCTTCTGGGTTACCAGAAAGATCTTCTGATCCTGAAACATTGCCGCTTCGATTGCCTTTTTGGAACGTTCCCTGCTTACATCGAAATGGATGATCATTCCCGGAAGAATGGTAGTTCCGCGAAGGGCAAGGGCAGGAAGTACATTGATTGGCTCACTCATTTGTAGTCAAATCCCTTCATCAGGCTGTTTCCGGAGTGCCCTTTTTGTGTGCACGCTGGCTTCTTCTGCCTGTATTTGCCGGATTCACCGGCTGTGCAGGAGCTTCCCCATGAACGATCTGAGGTTCACCAGTTCCCTCTACAGCTTCTTTTGTAATAATGCATTTACGAATGGTGTCGTCAGACGGAGTCTTATACATCAGATCCATAAGAGTGCTCTCCATGATCGCACGAAGTCCTCTGGCTCCGGTTTTACGTTCCATGGACTTTCTCGCCATAACACGAAGTGCTTCATCCTCAAAATCAAGCTCTACTCCATCAAGTTCAAACAGTTTATGGTACTGCTTGGTCAGTGCGTTCTTCGGCTCCTGAAGGATGCGAAGAAGTGCGTTCTCATCAAGTCCGTCTAAGGTTACCACTACAGGCACACGTCCTACAAACTCCGGAATCAGTCCATAACGGATCAGATCCTCAGGCATTACCTGCTTGAACAGTTCACCAACATTCTGTTCCTCTTTGGAAGCAACTTCTGCGCCAAAGCCAATTGCCTTGGTATCCTGTCTTCCCTCAATGATCTTCTCCAGACCGTCAAAGGCACCGCCGCAGATAAACAGAATATTTGTAGTATCGATCTGGATGAATTCCTGATGGGGATGCTTTCTTCCACCCTGAGGAGGAACACTTGCAACAGTGCCTTCCAGAATTTTCAGAAGTGCCTGCTGTACACCCTCTCCAGAAACGTCACGAGTGATAGAAACATTCTCGGATTTACGTGTGATCTTGTCGATCTCATCTATATAAATAATTCCGTACTGCGCTCTGTCAATATCATAATCAGCAGCCTGAATGATCTTCAGAAGAATATTCTCAACATCTTCACCTACATATCCTGCCTCTGTCAGGGTAGTGGCGTCTGCAATGGCAAACGGTACATTCAGAAGTCTTGCCAGTGTCTGGGCAAGAAGTGTCTTACCGGAACCAGTTGGTCCAAGCATAAGGATGTTGCTCTTCTGAAGCTCTACATCCAGATTTCTGGAAGCAGTAACACGTTTGTAATGATTGTATACAGCAACAGAAAGTGCTTTCTTGGCCTCATCCTGTCCGATTACATAGTCGTCCAGAATTGCATGGATTTCCTCTGGTTTCATCAGATTGATCTCAGATCCAAGAATATCTTCCTGATCGTATCCTCCAAATTCTTCCTCCATGATCTCCGAGCAGATACCTACACACTCATCGCAGATGTAGGCCCCATCTGGTCCGGCGATTAATTTGCGGACCTGATCCTCGGTTTTCTGGCAAAAGGAACATCTTACTTTTCCTTCTCTTATCTTCTCAGCCATGAATCTTTAACTTTTCCTTTCTTTTAAATAAAGCAACCTTATTCAGAGCTATTCTGAAAAAAGTTTTCTTTATTTCTTAAAATTTGGAATTATTCTGTAAAATATACCTATTTTACAAAATTATCCCGTTTTACAAGATAAGACTCCTGTTAGTTCAGGAGTCTTTTCTTACAGTAGCATGCAAAAGAAAACTCCGGCTATTATCCAGGGGGATTTCTTTTGTTTTCAGTTTAGGCGGGAAAGTTTATACTGGAAATACACAAATATACTACATCTTCATCAGTGTACACTCGGTTATCCAGTTACAGTTTTTCCCTATTTGTGGGTTACAACACCATCGATCAGACCATAAGCCAATGCTTCCTCTGCGGACATGTAATTGTCACGGTCTGTATCTTTCTCTACTACCTCAAGAGGCTGTCCGGTGTTTGCAGCCAGAATTTCATTTAATGTTCTCTTTGTCTTGGCAATGTGATCTGCCACGATCTGGATCTCAGTAGCCTGTCCCTGGGCTCCGCCAGATGGCTGATGGATCATGATCGTAGAATTCGGCAGTGCAAATCTCTTACCTTTTGTACCACCAGCAAGAAGGAATGCTCCCATGCTGGCAGCCATTCCCAGACAAATAGTGGAAACATCGCACTTGATATACTGCATGGTATCATAGATAGCCATACCAGCTGTCACGGAACCACCCGGGCTGTTGATATAAAGCTGAATATCCTTTCCAGGATCCTCTGCTTCCAGAAAAAGCAACTCAGCAACTACCAGACTGGCACTTACATCGTTTACTTCCTCTCCCAGGAAAATGATTCTGTCCTTCAGAAGCCTTGAATAGATGTCGTAGCTTCTCTCCCCTCTGCTTGTCTGCTCAATGACATAAGGCACTAAACTCATATATTCCCTCTTTTCTTATCAGATGCGCTCCCCTAGATCTGCATTATAATGCGCCAGAGAGCGCTTTCATAACAAAATAAATTTTCCCTCTTGGGATGTGCAGTTATCTGCCTGCTGATTATTCAGCGTCTGCTGCTTTCTCAACTTCAACTGCTGCATCAGCGATAACAGTAACAGCCTTCTGAACAGCCATATCTTTCTTCATCTGCTCAAGTCCGCTCTCACCGATAGCTTCTCTGATCTTGTCAGCTTCCATCTTGTAAGCATCTGCCATCTTCTGGATCTCTTCTGTGATCTCTTCTTCAGATGGCTGGATGTTCTCAGCCTCAGCTACTTTCTCAAGAACCAGTCTTGTCTGGATTCTCTTGAGAGCCTGTGGCTTCATGTCTTCCATCATCTTGTCCATGCTCTGGCCTGTGAACTGGAAGTACTGCTCCATGGATAATCCCTGCTGCTGCATTCTTCTGGAGAAATCGTCCATCATCTGACGGCACTCAGTCTTTGTCATAAGCTCCGGAATATCCATCTGTGCATTCTCGATTGCTTTATCTACTGCAGCGTTCTCTTTTGCAGTTCTTGCTTCTTTCTCTTTCTTCTCTGTCAGTTTCTTCTTAACATCTTCTTTGTACTCAGCAAGAGTATCAAATTCAGATACGTCTTTCGCAAACTCATCGTCAAGCTCCGGAACCTCTTTGGTCTCGATCTTCTTAACGTCACACTGGAATACAGCTTCCTTGCCAGCAAGCTCTTTTGCCTGATATTCCTCTGGGAAAGTAACCTTAACTTCTACATGGTCACCAGTGTTTGCTCCAACAAGCTGATCCTCGAATCCCGGGATAAATGTACCGGAACCAAGTGTAAGTGCGTAGTCAGTTCCTTTACCGCCTTCAAATGCAACACCATCAACAAATCCCTCGAAATCGATTGTTGTGATATCGCCGTTTGCAGCTGCACGATCCTCAACTGCAACTGTTCTTGCATTCTTATCCTGCTCTTTCTTAACCTCAGCGTCAACTTCCTCGTCTGTTACAGTGATCTCAGACTTCGGAACCTCTACACCCTTGTAATCTCCAAGAGTAACCTCTGGTTTCACAGCTACATCAGCTGTGAAGATAAGAGCTTTACCTGGCTCCATCTGTGTAACATTGATCTCCGGCTGGGAAACGATCTCAAGATCGCACTCGCCAAGAGCTTTTGTATACTCCTGTGGTACAAGAGAATTAACAGCGTCTTCCATGAATACACCCTTGCCATACATGCTCTCGATCATCTTTCTCGGAGCTTTTCCTTTACGGAATCCTGGAAGGCTGATTCTGCTTTTCTGTTTCTGGTAAGCTTTCTCCATTGCTTTGTCTAAATCTTCAGCGGAAACTTCGATGGTAAGCTTCGCCATGTTTTTCTCTAATTTCTCCACCTGTAAACTCATTTTCGTGTTCCTCCTTAATATTCTCAGGTAAAATGTCAGGTCCAATGCATTGACATTGTCCATTTCTTAATAATGATACCGCAGATGATAACCGGAAAGTCCAAAACAGGTTCCTGTCACTGCGATCCTTCTGCGGTTATAAATGCGCAGGGTTTCCCCCTATTATTACAGTCATTGTAGAAGTATAGCACAACCAAATTAAAAACGCCAGTGTTTTTTATGGTTTTCCCTGTTATTCCTAAAAAATTAGGGTTTTTTATAATATTTTTTACTTATAAACTACGGATTCTGCAATCTGGTCTGCTTTTTCCTGTCCAAGGAGCTGGGAAATCAGGGAAAGGGAAAAGTCAATTGCAGTTCCAAGTCCACGGCTTGTAGTAATGTTTCCATCAATTACAACCTTTTCTTCAGACTTCACAGCATCTCCAAGACCGTCCATGCAGGCCGGGTATGCAGTGGCCTTCTTTCCATGTAAAAGTCCGATTTCTGCAAAAACAGTAGGTGCCGCGCAGATGGCTGCGATCTTACCTCCATTATTATAGAAGCTTTTAACCAGATCGGTAAGTGGCTCGAATCCTCCAAGATAAGTGGTTCCAGGTTGTCCGCCCGGGAGAACCAGCATGTCTGCGTCGGAGAAATCCGCCTCACGGAAGGTGGTATCGGTCAGCATGGTAATTCCATGGGCTGTGGTGATCTGTTTGGTGTTTTTAATAGAAACGGTTGTAATAGTGATTCCTGCTCTTCGCATAAGATCAACTACAGTTAAGCCTTCAATGTCTTCAAAACCGTCGGCGAGGAAGATGTATACTTTTTTGCTCATAGTGGAACCTCCTGATTCATTTTCACAATTATTTACTTATAGTTACTGCTCACTGGTAATATTCCGCGAGGTGTTTTTTGTAGGCAAAGCTCACATTTTCTTTCCTTTATCAGCAGCTCCCTGCAATGCTTCAAACACAGCACTGCGGAAACCATTTTTTTCCAGGATACGCACACCCTCAATGGTCGTTCCTGCCGGGGAGCATACCATATCCTTCAGTTCTCCCGGATGCATGCCTGTCTCCAGAAGCAGCTTCGCACTTCCAAGTACAGCCTGGGCAGCAAACTGATAGGCCTGTTTTCTTGGCATTCCCTGTGCCACAGCGGCATCTGCCATTGCTTCAATAAACATAAATACATAAGCCGGAGAGCACCCACTGACTGCGCTGACTGCGTCCATCAGCCTTTCTGGTACCACCTCTGTGCGACCGAAGCTGTTTGTAATGGCAAGAATCTGATCCAGATCCTCTTCTGTTACCCGATCATTGACACAGGCACCTGTCATTCCTGCCCCTACCTGTGCCGGGGTATTCGGCATAAGACGTACCACCTTTAACGGCTGCTCACATTTTTCTTCCAGCCATGCAAGAGTTTTACCGGGCGCAATTCCTACGATCATATGCTGTGGTGTCAGGAAATTTTTAATTTCACCGATTACCTCCTCATAGAATTGAGGCTTTACTGCTAATATAACAATATTTGCATTTTTCACAACTTCACAATTATCCAGAGTTGTCACAACTCCAAGTTTTTCCTGACTTCTTCTACTTCCTTCTTCTGTGAGATTTGAAACAATAATCTCATTTTTTTCAAACACACCATTTTTCAGGATTCCGCCGATCATTGCAGAACCCATATTTCCACATCCGATAAATCCGATTTTCATATCTTCTGCTCCTTTCATGTAGGTCGTTGTTTAGAGCGTGTTTGAAAAAGGCTTTCTGCAAGATGTGCGTCACGATTTGTGGGAGATTTTGCCCGGATGAGGGCGCCGTAGCGGGCTACGGCAACCGAATTCGGGCAAAATATACCGCAAAGTGGGGCGTGCAGATTGCGGGAATGATTTTTCAAACAGGCTCTAGTTAAGGTTCATTATAAAATAAAAATTTTATCTCTTTTTCCCTTTACTTAAGGTACTGTTGTGATACTCTGTGGAATACGTCACATCCTCCCCGAACCACTTTGGCGGCTGGTAAGCGTGGGCGGCTTCTTCGGTGGGGAATTCCACTTCTGCCAGGAGAAGACCTTCGTAGGGGGCTTTGAATACGTCCAGTTCAATGGATAAACCGTCTTTCTCAGGAATCACATAACGTACCTTGGAGATCACGATTCCGTCTGCTTTGGGTTTTAAGTGCTCATAAGCTTCTTTTGTCAGCGGCAGATTGTATTCCTCTCTTGCCAGCAGTCCCTTTGATTTATAAGTCAGATAGTAATTGTCATTAGATTTGCGGATCCGCACTACCGGCTCTGTGCACAGATAGCCCTGCTCAATTACCTTGCTTGGATACTGCTCCAGGTTTTCCGGAAGGTTTTCTCTCTTAATGAGAAACTTTCTCTCAATTTCCAACTTAGTTTCCTCCTCATGTTTTTTATGAAAAGCACGAACTTTTCAGCTCTCCGTATATACAAAATTGAGGGCAAACACCCTTGCCCTCAATTTTACTCTTCTACCTTTTTTTATGCAACAACTGATTAAATATTAAATTTATTCCATTTTCTCTTCCAACGGATCCGGGGTCCAGTTTTTCCTTCCGAATCTGGTCGCCAGAGTCAGCATTTCCTTCTGCAATTCTTTGCTGAACTGTCCTTCTTTCAGGCGCCACTTCCAGTTTGTTCCCAGAGTGGATGGCTGATTAATGCGGGCTGAATTATCAAGCTGCAGATAATCCTGAATCGGAATAATACATCTTCCGGCTACACTTCCCATAACCAGACGGATCATATTCCGGCAGATGCCTTTCTCATCATCGTGGAAGTTCCACAGATATTCCCGAACCATATGACGCTCCTCAGGAGTAATATCCCCATACCAGCCAAGCAGTGTCTCATTGTCGTGGGTTCCGGTATAAACCACACAGTTATTTGTGTAGTTATGAGGCAGATAATCACTGGCATTTCCAGTATCCCGCTCATCAAAGGCAAACTCGATTACCTTCATGTTTGGATAACCACTCTCCTCCACAAGACGCTTCACAGAATCAGTCATGAAACCAAGGTCCTCAGCAATAATGTCCTTGTGTCCCAACCGATAGGAAACGGTACGGAAAAGATCCATTCCAGGTCCTTTTTCCCACCAGCCGCGTTTTGCATCCTTATCACCATATGGAATCGCATAATATTCATCAAATCCACGGAAATGATCAATGCGGACAACATCATACATATTAAAGCAATGTGCCAGACGTTTGATCCACCACTCGAATCCGGTATTTTTATGCACATCCCATCTGTACAGCGGATTCCCCCACAACTGTCCTGTAGCAGAAAATCCATCTGGCGGACATCCGGCTACCTGTGTAGGCTCGTTATTTTCATCCAGTTTGAAAAGTCCTGGATTTGCCCAGGTATCTGCGCTGTCCATGGCAACATAGATCGGAATATCTCCGATAATACGAATTCCTCTTCTGTTTGCATACGCTTTCAGTTTCGCCCACTGTTCATAAAATTTGAACTGCATATACTCCTGGAATTCAATTTCAAAATACAGTTCTTTTCTGTAATAATCCAGTGCATTATTCCAGCGAAGACGGATGTCCTCCGCCCATTCTGTCCACGGAATTCCCTCAAAACGATCCTTCACCGCCATAAAAAGTGCATAATCGCCAAGCCAATGCGCCTGCTCCTGCTGGAATCTTACAAAGTCAGGATTTTTGGAAATATCGCTTCTCTCATAGGCTTTACGAAGAAGTTTGTATCGTCCTTTGTAAATTTTCTCATAATCCACATCATCTTCCCTGGAACCGAAATCCACAGCATCACACTCTTTTTCCGTAAGCACTCCCTCTTCGATCAGGTCTTCCAGACTGATAAAATAAGGATTTCCTGCAAAGGTGGAAAAAGACTGATAAGGTGAATCACCGTAGCTGGTTGGTCCAAGGGGCAGAATCTGCCAACAGCCCTGTCCGGCTGCCTTCAACTGATCCACAAACTCATAGGCACTTTTTGAAAAACATCCAATTCCGTATTTTGAAGGCAGACTACTGATTGGAAGCAGCACGCCACATTCTCTCTGATTTCCCATTTTTTCCTCCCTGTTCAAAAGCATCATACTTTAGCATATATTGTTACACTTATTACAGTTTAACATACATGTTTATATCATGCCACAATTCATGTACTTAAATCAATATCATTTTTTCAAGAAATATAGTGTTTTTTCTAATAATAATGATATTTCTTTTTATTCTTCACCAGACAGGACACAGAACCGGTCAATCCCAGAGCTTCTGCCATATGCGTTTTCTCTCCTTTTTGCTTTCCCGATCTGTAAAGCAGCACAAAAAATCCGAAATCGGACCTTTTTTAATAGATTTAGTCCGATTTCGGATTATGATCAAGACATAGAAACAAACTGCTTACATGCATTCAGCTTAGATTTAGCAAACCAAATTTTATACATGTAAGCTATATTGTACCTTTCGCTTATTTAATAAATAGTTATTTAATAGCAGGCAATTTTACGCTGTTCGACTTCCTCTTGTACCAGCCATTCTGGTACTGGTATCAAATTCACGAAGTCTCCGTTTGGATTCCTCGCTTAAATTTCTCGGTACCTGAACCTGGACGGTTACGTACAGATCACCGTAGACTCCAGCTTTTCCCATTGCCTGGATACCTTTTCCTTTCAGACGGATCTTGCTGCCAGACTGTGTGCCTTCCGGGATACGGCACATTACCTGGCCATTCAGGGTCTGGACTTTTGCCTCACCGCCCAGAGCAGCTGTGATGAACGGCACATTTACGGTGGTGTAAACGTCGGTGCCTTTTCGCTCAAAGCCAGGGCGCTCGCCTACATGAACCTTCAGAAGAAGATCCCCTGCGGGAGCACCTCCGTAACCTGGATTTCCTTTGCCTCTCAGACGGATACTCTTGCCGTTGTCAATTCCGGCAGGAATGTGAACTTTCAGAGTCTGTTTTCCACTGCCGTCTGCACCAGAAAGATTAATCAGCTTGTCGCAACCAAATGCTGCCTCGTTGAAGCTGATGGAAATTTCTGCGTTCAGGTCCTGGCCTTTCTGCTGGTGACTGCCACTAAAGCCGCTATTGCAGCTGTTTCCAAAGCCATCTCCATAACCGGTACCATCAAAACCTCCACTGCCGAAACTACCATTAAATCCGCTTCTAAAAGAGCCGTTTTCAAAACCAGAGTGACCAAAACCGCTTCCTCCAAATCCGTGTGCGGAACCAGCCTTTTCAGAATTGCTTCCTCCTCCGAAGCCTCCTCCAAACAGATTCTTCAGAATATCGTCCATGTCACCACCTTCGAAATGAAATTCCTGATAGCTGCCATCCGGACTTCTATAAGCACCGCTATGACTATTTCCAAAACCGCCAAAGCCACTGAATCCAGAGCCGTCAAAGCCGCCGTTTCTATTAAAGCCACCTTCACCATATCCGGCACCGCCAGCACCTTCTTCAAATGCTGCATGACCGAACTGATCATAGAGTTTTTTCTTCTCAGGGTCACTGAGCACATTATATGCTTCTGTGACTTCCTTAAACTTTTCTTCAGCATCCGGATTTCCCGCGTTTGAATCCGGATGGTATTTCTTTGCCATCTTACGATAAGCTTTCTTTATAGCATCTTTATCCGCGCTGCGACTGATTCCCAGCACTTCATAATAATCTCTCTTTGCTCCCATACTGGTCACCTCTGACTCCTCATATTGCGAAATAAATTCATTACTGCCCACAGCTTTCATCCATATACTTTGTAATATATTTTCTGAATACAGTAATGTCAATTTATTGTAACTATTCAGTATCTACAAATTCCCCGGAATCTCTTCCGGGGAATGCTGTTGTCCATCTCCCGAACATCCACGGGAAATAACTTTATTTTTGTTCTATTTGTAATATAACATTCATTCTTTTAAAAGTCAAGGTATGGAACATAATTTCATATTTTTTTCACATTAGAGCGTGTTTGAAAAATCATTCCCGCAATCTGCACGCCCCACTTTGCGGTATATTTTGCCTGAATTCAGTTGCCGTAGCCCGCTACGGCGCCTTCATCCGGACAAAATCTCCCACAAATTGTGACGCACATCTTGCAGAAAGCCTTTTTCAAACACGCTCTAGACTTTTTCAAACAGGCTTTAGAGTATTTTCAAGTCATATTTCATCTTCTTAAAATGCGTTTTCTATGGTATAATAATGATACTTTACTATTTTCAGGAGATCTAAAATGAAAAAGAAACAATTAAATCTCACCTCCGGTCCTATTTTACGGACTTTGTCTGAGCTGGCACTGCCAATCATGGCTTCTTCCTTCCTGTCTACCGCCTACAACATTACAGATATGGCATGGATAGGAATGCTGGGCTCTAAAGCAGTGGCGGGTGTGGGCGTGGGAGGTATGTACGTCTGGCTCTCCCAGGGACTTTCTTCCCTGGCAAGAATGGGAGGACAGGTAAACATGGCGCATTCCCTTGGAAGAGGTGATCAGAAGGCTGCCGCAGGCTTTGCACAGGCAGCTCTGCAGCTTACCATACTATTCTCTCTTTTTGTTACATTGATCAGTATATTATTTACGAATCCGCTGCTGCAGTTCTTTGCATTAAATGATGCAGAAACTTACAACAGTGCCAGAATTTATATGCGGATTACCTGCGGACTAATCCTGTTTTCCTTCCTTTCCCAGGTGCTGACAGGTCTTTTCACAGCCCAGGGCGATTCCAAAACACCATTGAAGGCAAACTTCTTTGGTCTGATACTGAATATGATCCTTGATCCGCTTCTTGTTCTTGGTGTAGGACCATTTCCCAGATTAGAAGTTGTAGGAGCAGCAGTTGCAACTGTTACTGCACAGATTATAGTTCTGCTGATCCTTGTTACAGAAATTCTCCGTGACCACGGTGAAGCCAATGTACTACACAAAATCCGTCTGCTTTCACGACCGGATATTGCCTGTTTAAAAGGAGTCTTTCGCATTGGAACCCCCACTGCGCTTCAAGGAAGCCTTTACTGTATCATCTCCATGATACTCACCCGAATGGTTTCCGGATTCGGGGACGGTGCTATTGCCGTACAGCGTGTAGGCGGACAGATTGAGTCCCTTTCCTGGAACACAGCTGATGGTTTTGGCTCCGCCCTGAACGCTTTCATGGGGCAGAACTACGGAGCAGGAAAAAAAGACCGAATCAAATCAGGATACCATATTTCCATTCGGCTTCTGATATGCTGGGCTGCACTGATCACTATTGCCTTTGTATTTTTCCCGCGGCAGATTTCTGTGCTCTTTTTCCACGAGGAGGAAGTTATCCGTCTTTCCGTTGATTACCTGCGAATCATCGGATTTTCCGAAATTTTTCTCAGCGTGGAAATGATGACTGTGGGTGCCCTGTCTGGTCTTGGACGGACACAGCTTTGCAGTCTGATCAGCGTTGGCCTGACTGTTATACGAATCCCCCTTGCACTGGTTCTGTCAAACACTGCACTGGGACTGAATGGAATCTGGTGGGCACTGACACTTTCCACCGTTTCAAAGGGAATTATTTTTTATTTTGTGTTCCAGTATATTTGCGAACATAGTTTGTTAAGAACTACAAATAGATAAAAAAGATCCGACAGATGGTATTTTCATACCTGTTCTGTCGGATTTTTTTATAATTAAGTTTTACACTTCTGAAATTATTTTTCAGAAACAACCACCTTCATTGCATTCTTTTTCTCTCTGCTCAGGAAACAGGATACGATTTCCAGCACCAGCATGATAACCATAACCACCGCTGTCACAATAATATAACCGATCACACCAGAAGAACCGAACATGGAAATTCCGTTCAAGGCATCTGCAAAAGTGTTGATACTGTTTACGATCATTTTTCCAATGGAAAGTGTAATAAACACAACTGCAATCAGATTGAAAATATCCGCAATCACATAATCTGCAAATACGTAAATCCCACAGCACATAATGGCCAGTACAAGATAAAAATCAACAGCTTTATTAAACTCATTTACACGGTTTGCGTTGATACTGTAATAAATAATGCAGAACAGGCCGAGCAGAATATTTAATGCATTAAAAATGCCGCTGATTCTTTTTCCTAATATCTTATCTTTGATATTCATTATGCATTTTCTCCTCTCTTTTTACTCCAAACCAGCATTTCCAGATAGTAAAGTACAATAAACAGTATAGTAATTGTTCCAAATCCAATTGTTGCCGCTTTCAAAGCTGTTTTCCACCATGGAGTAATATGTACTACATGAGAGGTTTCATCCAGTCCATTAATCAGGATAGAATGAACCTGTGCATAAACATTGTGCTTGGTTGCATTACGCAGAGTCTGAAGCATGTAACCGTCACCATTTTCGATGGCTTCCGTAACCATGTCTTTACTGAGCACTACAGAAGAATCATCGGAAGCTCCGAATCCTGCCATATCCCAGCACCAGTAGTCAAGTCCTGCTGTAATGTTAGAAGTATAATGTTTCTTGTAATCCATATTTACAACCGCATCAGAAGTAACATGTCCTTTGTAAGCCCATTCTCCTCTCATAACAGTTGTAAGAAGTGCTGAGGAACTTCCGCAGTAAGTGCAGCCGATTCTGTTAAATGCTGTCATACAACCCATTGCGCCGCCTTTTGTATAGGCTCCCTCAAAAGCTCGCAGATACTGCTCACGAAGAGCCTGTTCATTGGTAAAGGTTGCCGCACTCTCACGATGTGCTTCCTGGTCGTTTACAACCATGTGTTTATAGCCAAGGATAATTCCATATTTCTGAACGTTTTCAGCAACAACAGTTCCTACCAGATATCCCATGTTTCCATCTTCAGAATAGTAAGCAGAAGCTCGTCCGTTAAACTGTGTACGATGGCAGTTCGGGCCGCCAGACCAGATTTCTGTTGCGCCCATAAAATAAGCTTCATTTGCAGTCATGCTGCTTCGTTTCGCAACATCATCTTTATTCCAGGTGCAGGTCATAACAACGGTGGAAGGCCATACAATACCGGATTTTCCAGTAAGTTTGAAAGTTACCTGCTCCAAACAGTCCATATCATCCCCACGGTAGGTAGACGGCATTGCAATACTCTCAACTAGTACAGAACCGTTCTGGTCAGGGAGAATAGAAGCCATTTCTTCTACCGTGAGCTGGTCAAGGAATTTATCCCATGTGGCATCGTCATCGTAATCTACATCTTTCATTGCAACAAAGTTAATGCCAGCATCTACTCCCTGGGTAAAATCATCTACAGATGGTGCATCTTCTGGTTCTGTATAAAGATCACCATTTAAAGTTTTCATCATATCCTCAGTTGCAGTTACAGAAACCTGCTCTGCTGGATATGTTCCCTCCCAGTCACTTCTGGAAAGATAAGTTACAGTGTCTGTTCCAAGGTTATTTAAATTGGCATCGTCGAACTGGTTTGTTACTTCCATATCAGAATAGCGGGACATTTTATAGGACTCTGTATCCAGTTTTGCATTGTTCCAGGAGTATGCTTTCTCTGCATCTCCTTTAGCCTTCTCGCCCAATGCATCTGTCATTCCCTTGGCACCTTTTGCAGCAAGAATATTGTTCAGGGCATCGTGTGCATCATCGCCGATGGCAAAGTAATAATCGCCTTCGCTTAAAATATAGCCTTTGGCATTGGTGTAATCGTAGCTTGCAAGGAGATATCTTTCTACTGGAATTTCCAGTGTCTCAGAAGCACCTGGCGCCAGGATATCTGTCTTATCAAAGCCCACAACCTGGACTGCAGATTTCTCCACATTGTTCTCTTTTTCATAATCCCCATATGGGGTCTGTGCATAGACTTCTGCAACAGATTTTCCAGCTACATCACCAGTATTTGTCACGGTAACTTTTACGTTGTAAGTATCTGTTGTTTCGTCATACTCTACACCATCAAGGGTCTGGGAAAAGGTTGTGTAGGAAAGTCCATAGCCAAATGGATAAGCGATTTCGTCATTATAATTCCATGCTTTTCCAGTTGAGGAACCAACTATACTGTCTGCATTTCCGTTTCCAAGTACGGTATCCTCATAACGGGTTTCATAATATTTATATCCTACATAAATATCCTCTGCATAGATCAGATAGTTGGAAACATACTGATCGCTGTCTGAACAATATTCCAGAACCTCATCCAGATTCGCCCACTCTGGCGTATTTTTCATCTGTGCATAGGTGATAGCCGGAGCTGACAGGGAATTTTTCGCATAGGTATCAACCAGTTTTCCAGATGGGTTCGCCTCTCCTTGAAGCAGATTTACAACACCTGTAAATCCAACAATACCAGGGGAACCAATCCATAGGCATGCATCCACATCATAATCATCCAGGTCTCCAAGCTCCATAGCCCAGTTAGAATTTACAAGAAGAATAATTTTCTTAAATACGCCCTGCTCTTTCTGTTCTTTCAGCATATTCAAAAGATCTTTTTCGTCCTGATGAAGAGCCAGCTGACTGATTCCCTCTGGATCTTCAAGAAGAAGGTCACAATCCTCACTTGCCTGTCTTGTAAGCATAACAACAGCTGCATCATTATACTGATCCTGCCAGCTATTTTTCAGATTTTCTGTGTAAAAATCTGCTGGTGCTTCTCCAATCTGCGGATCGTCAACAGATTTTACACGCATATAACCGCTCTCCTGATAAGCCTTTACCATTGTCTGATTAACATCATAAACGGACTCCATTGCTCCAAGATAAGTTACCAGTTCCTGGGTAGAATTAGCCGTAGAATGATAACTGTAAAAAAGTCCTGAGTAGGATTGCGGACCGCCAAAACCTGTACTTCCAGCTACACTTTCCGTACTCTCAATAGAATTTTGTCCAAAAAGTGTAATGCTGCTTCCAGCCGCCAGTGGAAGTGCATTGTTGTCATTTTTCAAAAGAACAGAACCTTCTTCCTGTTCTGCAACTGCCTGTGCTGCCGCATCATCCTCCAGCTGCTGCAGCTTATCTCCATCATAAATATCAGTTCCATAATCGCTTTTATAATAATCTGTATCAACATCTAAGCCTTCATCCGAAACTGTCTTTGTAGTTTCAATGCCAAGCACTGTGTTTAGTCTGCCCTCATAGGCCTCTGCCACAGGAGTTCCTATGGACACAACTGTAAGCAGACAAGCTGAAACAGCACCCAGACCACGGGTGATTTCCTTCTTGATTTTCATATGTTTCCTCCCATTTGATCAACAATAAATATTGTTTTTTGCTTTTTATGACCGCGCGTTCATCATGGTCAGGAGCTTAACACATACTCAAAAAGGATATTTTAAGATTTCGTAACAGGCATTCCAGATTTCGTAATTTGCACTTTATTTTGCGACAGGTATAATAATCGTCAGGCTGAACATGTGATTTTCCGCTGTAATATCCATACTTCCATTATATTTTTCCACACATTTTCGCACACTTTTCAACCCATATCCGTGACCATCATGTGCATTTTTTGTAGTCACAGGAAGCCCTTCTGAAAAGTTTATTTTCTCGTTTTCCATATAATTCTGTATCTGAATAAGGAGCAGATTTCCCTTGGTCCAAATAGATGTGGAAATCACTTTTTTCTCTTCGTCAGAAACCATAAGTACACTCTCAATTGCGTTGTCAATTACATTTCCAAGAATAGTATATAAATCCACAGCAGATATAAAATCCATTTTCTTCCCGTCTGCCACACAGGTTAATTCTATGTTATTTTTCATGCATACCAGTCTTTTCTGGGACAGCAAAGTATCCAGAACTTTACTTCCGGTTTCCACTTGGGAATCATAAGACTGGATAGTTTTACACACCTGATCATAGTATGCTTTTTGCTGTTCTTCATCTGAGAAAAGCTTCAGTGGCTCCAGCTGTTTTTTTAGATCATGGCAGATCAGATTGATCCGCTCCACATCATCCTGTCTCAGCCGGAACAATTCCTTTTGTTTCAGCCGAACCTGTTTTTCCAGATCCTGCTCTCTCTGTTTATTCAATTTATTTTTGTAATCCATCTGTTCCCATAATACAAACAGACAACAAATCAGATCGTATGCTTTACATAGGTAATAGAGATTATTTTCTTCTGCATTAAACATGGTATCCGCTGCAATACTAAGCCCCAGAGCGAGCATGATAATAAGGAAAAACGACATCATAGAGAAACGAATATCCACATCATAATGTCCATTTTCAGGTAATTTTCTTCCGATAAACCAGTACAGCAAAAGTGCAATGCACACTGCACACACAATATATGCCGGTGCATAAACCGGTATTCCATGAACTGGTCGAAACAAAATCAGATATACACAATAGCTGATATGCTGTACTGCATAGGCACATGTAACGCTATACAAAGCCTCTTTCCAGGAAATTTCGTATGCAAAATAACTGCTGAATACAAACAAGGTAAACTGCATGATGTATGTAAAAAGCCCATGAGAAAAGGGCGCAGAACAACATACGGATATCAGAAAGCCAAGGACAATTCGCCATGCAAAGTGTTTTCTTTTCTGAATGCCAATTGAAAATAACAGTATGATTGGGAACACGTTGATTGAAAAAAATGCATGTCCTATGTATATGGGAATTTGGGATAAAATTTCTGATACCATCAGCGCAGCCCTCCTTTGTAATAATCAAGTAATGCCTGTTTTACCTCTTTTTTCTTCGATCGGCTGACTTTTAATTCTGTTTTATCATTCAAGGTTATAATATCCTTTTGAAAATCTGTGACGTATTTCATGTTAATGCAAAAGGAACTGCTGCAGCATATAAAATGATAGTCTGCCAATTTTGCCGCAAATTCTTTCAGGGTAGAAAGAAGCTGATATTCTTCATCTACCGTAAAAATATGCAGCCAGTGATCACGAATCTCCACATAAACAATCTCATCGGAGGACACTTTTTTCATCCCGTCTTTGTATTCCAACAGAATATTAACAGACTCCTGGCCTTTCACAGACTTCAGGGCTTTTTCCAGTTTCATAGAAAAAGAAAAATATTTTATAGGCTTCAGGACAAAGTCCAAGGCACCCACTTCGTAACCATTGATTGCATATTGCGCCATGTTGGTTATAAATATAATCAGCACTCTTTGATCCCTTTTTCGGATTTCTCTGGCAGCATCCATACCATTCATTTTTGGCATTTCAATGTCCAGTAAAAGAACATCATATATGGGTTCGTATTTAAATACCAATTCATTTCCATCTTGAAAAAAAGACGCCTGGATATCTATATTTGTTTCTTTTTTGTAACGCTCAATATATTCGGAAATTGTCTTCTGGAATGAGGGATCATCCTCTGCTATTCCAATTCTGAACATCCTATTGTTCTCCTTTTCCCTGATATAAGTAATTCTAAAAACAGCAATATTCACTCAAACTGCTTCAGATATTCCCCCACCGACCGTGTCATTTCTTTTGAAAAATCGGAATTATATTTTCTTTTGCAGAAGGCTTTGCACCAGTCTTCGAAGGTGGAATTTTTGTATTGGTGACTCAACATTTCGCGAAGTTCAGTGTCGTCCATACTGCGGTAGGTATTCTCATGGACAATATGTTCCTGTGCACATCTCTGGGGTTTAGGGCGATTCTTTTGCTGCTGGGTGGGCCAGCCAAATACCAGCATAACAGCTGGAAAAACATAATCAGGCAGGTTCAGAAGTCTTCTTTGTTTCTCATAATTTTCCATAATATCACCAATGTAGCAGGAACCGATACCAAAGCTCTCCGCTGCCACAACTGCATTTTGTGCGGCAATTGCCGTGTCTGTCACCGCAAGCATAAGGTCTCCTATACCTGGTTTTCTTGGCTCACAGCCAGCTTCCAGATATGCATCATACCACTTCTTGCAGTCAGCACAGAATACCAGTACCATAGGTGCTTTCGCAATAAATGGCTGGTAGTCGCAGGTCTCAGATAAAGCCTTTTTCAATTCTTCATCTGTAATGTCCAAAATAGTATAAAGTTGCTGACAACCTGCTGTAGGCGCCTGGGCTGCGGCTTCAAGGATGACCTTCTTCATCTCCTGCGGAATGGACTTTTCTTCGTATACGCGCATGGATTTTCTATTATATAAACTTTTTATAATTTCATTCATTTTAAATTTCTCCCTTTTCCTCTAAACAGCTATCATCGAATGACATAACCGTATAAAAATTATCTTTCTTCGATTTTTCTTACAAAAAAACAGATATTCCCAATAATAATACCGAGAAATATCTGTTTTTTCAAGTCAATATGGAGTCCACAATTTAAGCAGTCTGTGCGCTGTCTTTCATCATCCTGTAATAGCAAGGGATCAGAAGTGCACACGCACCGAACTAAGCCAGTGGACTGGCAATACAGACAGCCGTATAGCCATTCTTCAATAAAAAAACGATTCGGGTATTGTCATTTCTGATACAGATATTGACATTTTTTTAAGAAGTATTACAAAGTAATTTCCTGATCACGTAAAAAAGCCCTCGGATGCCAGAAACATTCGAGGACTTCTTCTTTTATTTTTATATTTAAACTTGTTGGGTTTGGTTAAATTGCTAACAAATTCTTAATTGCTTCCATATACACTTCCACAGCCTCTTCCATCTCGGAAACAAGAATGAACTCATCTGCACCGTGAATACGATAATCCACACCCAGCTTTTCCGGACCAAATGCAATAATATTTTTCAGAGATTTGGCATAGGTACCACCGCCAATTACCATTGGTTTGTTCTCCGTGTCGCCAGTCACATCCACATAAGCCTTGTACAGGGCATTTACCAGCGGAGATTCTCTTGGGAAGAACAACGGATTACCGATTTCCCCCACCTCAATACGGCCATTTTCATCTTCCAGATTACCCTCTATACGATTCAGAATATCATCCTTTTTGAAGGTTACAGGTACACGAATGTCGATGGTGCAGGAAATCACACCATTCTCTGTTTTTACGATTCCATTGCAGAAGGTCAGCTCACCAAATTCATCGGCAATTTTAAGGCCAACACCGGAGCCATCACAGGCAGTTCCAATGTGCTGATTATAAAATTTAACAAAATCGTCTTCAAAGCCTGCCTTTGCAAGACATTCCATGGTAACACCTGCTGCGTTGATACCAAGTGTCGGGGTGCTGGCATGAGCCGGTACGCCTTTTGCATAAATGGTAATCTGGTTTTCGGCTTCCGTAACTTTATATTCCTGCAGTTTTGTTTCGGAAAGCATCTGCTCCAGTTTCTCCTTAAGACCAGCTTCCGCCGGAATCACAGTGGTACAGTTATCGCATACTGCATTAGAAACAAAGCCACCATTCATGGAGATAATTCTGGTATTTTTGGAATATGCCATCATGGACATATAGCCTTTTTCACCATGAATACATGGGAAATTTGCATCAGGTGTAAAGCCGCAGGATAACTCTTCCTCTACCTCATTATAATGTGCCATACATTTGGAACCGGTCTCCTCATTGCATCCCATGATCAGACGGACTCTTTTGTTTAGTTTCACACCGGAATCCTTTAGAAGTTTCATCGCATAGAGAGCTTCAATTACAGGTCCTTTGTCATCTGTAGTTCCACGTCCGTATACATGGTCGCCATCTCGTGTCAGCTTAAATGGATCGTAGGTCCAGTCACCACCTACAGGTACAATATCAAGATGACCTGCAATACCTACGATTTCCTCGCCTTCTCCCATTTCGGCGTAACCACAGTAATTATCAAGATTTACGGTTTTAAAACCAAGCTCTCTGGCAATTTCAAGCCCGATCTCAAGTGCCTCTGCCGGTCCTTCTCCGAAAGGTTTCCCCTCTGACGGGGTGCCAAGCTGGGAATCAACGGCAACCAGCTTTCCAAGATTTTCAAGCATTTCCTCAGATAATGCATGGATCTGTTCTCTTGTATTCATAGATGTTATATTTCCTCCAAATTCTATTTTATCTGTGCAGAGCATTTCCACCAATTGTAATGACTCTCCCGGGTAACGTCTTTTCACAGCTGCTCCAACAGCTGCTTCTCCACATTTTCAAAGCCAATTCTCTCAATAGTCTCCGCAAAACGTTCTCCCTTTATTCCATTGTCACGGAAGAAAAGAATGGCCTTTTCAATTACATCCAGGGCTTCTTCTTTGGATGTAAAAATCCGGCCAAGGGCTTTTCCCTGAGATACTTTTTTACCCCAGCGTCCACCTATGTATATCTTATAGCCGTAAGCGCCGTCCTCAATGGTATGGAACGGACATTTTCCAACACAGCGGCCGCAGTTTTTACATATGTTTTTGTCAATCTGAATCTTCCCATCAACCACCTTTGCCACTTTGTTTGGACAGGCAGCCTCAATGGCACATTTCTTGCAGCCTTTACATACATCTGCATTGACATTTGGAATTCTCTGTCCAATAATTCCTACATCATTCAGGTCTGGTTTCACACAGTTATTCGGACAGCCACCCACTGCAATCTTAAATTTATGCGGAAGTGCAACCTCCCTGTAGCCTTCATAAAAACGTCTGTAAATTTCTTCTGATACTGCATAGGAATCCAGAAGTCCATACTGGCATGTAGTTCCTTTGCAGGACACTACAGGACGTACCTTAGCCCCTGTTCCACCTGTTACCAGGCCTTCCTTCGCTATAAATTTCTGAAATTCTTCAATCTTATCGTAGGGAATTCCCGGGATTTCCACGGAAAGTCTGGTGGTATACAAAAGCTCACCGTTTCCAAATTTTTCTGCTGCATCTGCCATACAGCGATGCTGTGCTGCCGTTACTTTTCCATTTGTCGTGAGAACTCTTGCAGAAAACAGATCGGTTCCTCTGTTATTCAGAAAGCCCATTCCTTTTACTCTTTTTTCATCCTCCGGGCTGATTGTTAATGCTGACATTTTTGATACCTCATTTCCTGTTACTATTCACTGATAATTTTTTCATCTGTGAATTCTATTATAGCACCTGAATTGGTGTTTGAAAAACGTTTTTCTCTGTGGTATTCTATAAGCATATAAATAATACCAACCGGAGGAAATATTCCTATGTTAATTTGTGATTATATTGTAGAATCTATTGATGGCGACTACGCTCATCTGCGCAGGACAGATCTTCCCGAAGAAGAACTGAAGCTGGTAGCAAGAGCACTTCTGCCATTTGACATTACAGAGGGATGCAGATTACATTATGAAATGATGCAGTATACCATAATTGACTGATATATTCCAAAACAAAGCGGACAAGTCCGCTTCAAATTACATAATAAAAGCCGCCGGCCTTTTAAGCCGGCGACTTTACCTATAAGTGATAGTCTTGTTTATTATTAATCTGCTACAGGAAAATTGAAATAGTTGGTTGTATAATCCATCATCAGTTTTTCCAGATCTGTCAGTTCCTCGTCATGTGTACTGATTCCATTGCCCAACTGAATATATCCCATATTTTCATCTGCTTCTGGCCAGTATGCGAGTCCATCTCCATTTGGATCTCCGGTTTTGATAAAGTTTGACCAATACTGATTCATTTTTTCTGCTAATTCATAATCCCAGTCAGTCCACTGTCTTACCGCCGGAACGCCCTCACGCAGAGAATTAAATGCATACCACATTTCACCTGTATGCCATGCCCACTGGTTAGCCCAGCCTCTGTCTGTTCCTAAATCTGACATGCTCTCAGGTGTAGCATGGCTGAATAAGTATGTATAATTTACTGCTTTTCCATCTGTTCTTTCTGACATCGTTTTTCCGTACAGTCGATTGACCATAAGGCTTCTGCTGACATTTGTGCCAAGGCCATAAGTTCCTAACTGACGGCTGACCATAGCTGCTGTATTGTCATCAACCTTTACCAGATTTTCAAAATCGTACTTATCATACAAATCGCCAAGAGCTTCTTTGTATTGTGCATAGAAATCATCTGCTGTGGATACCTTCGGATAGCTTCCCTCTCCCATATTTGTTCCAGACAATACGGAAATCTCGTCAAACACTCCGTCATTAATAGAATCCTGAATGCTTTCATAGGTGACATACAGGCCATCCAGATTCATACTTCCCGGATAATTAGAGCTGGTGCTGTCAATCAGTTTTTCAGCATCCATGTTTCTCAGATCCTCAAGTGTCGTAGCCTCATCAAGTCCCAGATCTCCCAGATATGCAGTTCCTTTTTCTTCTGCACTTTCCTGAGTCTGGAATTCCATATTGTACTTTAAGCCACTTTCCAGGATTAATTTATCTACTTCCACATCCATTTTAGGAGAAGCAGTCATTGCCATTGCTTTTGTGGTACCGCCGGATTGTCCGCCAACTGTGATATTCTCAGGGTCTCCGCCAAAATTCGCAATATTTTCTTTGATCCATTCCATTGCTTTGATCTGATCCATCAGACCATAGTTTCCGCTCTGGCCCTGTTCCTCGCTAAGCTGCGGCAATGACAGATAACCAAAGACGCCAAG
>NZ_JBCOME010000056.1:0-4158 GCF_040924365.1 Ruminococcus sp. 1001136sp1_2201st1_G3_2201SCRN_220225
AAATGCTTGCATTCTCTAATGATTATTATGGATTGATTTTTAGGGCAACACAATCCGTCGAATTATTTTGCGCTTACTGTAGTTTTCCTTAATTGAGCAGAAAACTAAAGTGAATCTGCAAAAAGGCGATCCGCTTTGTGTGCGGACCGCCTTCATTTGTACTTGCTTTGTTATGGTTCCGACCTGGTCAGAAACCTTGTTTTGCTTTACTGTCTTTTGTTTCTTCTGCGGCGTCTTTCAGTCTCGGCTGCAAGCATTGCAGCTGCAAGAAGAAGCATCAGATAAGTTCCGATCGGGGTATCATCTCCGGTCTTCGGTGATTTGCCACCGCCGTAGCCGCCGGAATGATTTTCGGAGCCACCGCTATTTCCACCATCGGAAGAAGGAGTAGGTGTTGGTGTTTCTGTTACTGTGCTTTCTTCCTGGTTGGTGATGACAACTTCTGCTGTCATATTCGTTTCATCAAATATAACAGAATCTGCACTTACGGTAACTTTATATCCAAAGCCTTCGGAGCCTGCAATTGGTTTTCCGTTGGAATCAGTTTCCGTTACATACAGGGTTACCTTTGCTCCTGACTGGGCAAGACCAACATTGATGATCTCACTTACTTCATAGCCACCGTCCATATCAAGCTTGATAATGTTCTGCTCAACCTGCTGGGAAGGCTGTGTATGAGCTGCATCATCAAAGATACCTGCATAGAATACCTCGTTGCTGTTTCTGGTGCCTCCATCTGCACCAAGAACCTTCTTGGTAATTGTCAGCTGACCCTGTTTGTAGAATCCATCTGGCGGGAAGCTGCTGAACACGTTTTCAAAGGAAACGGTTGTTGTTCCATTGGCTTCGGTTACTGTTGTGGAGTTACCATTGCCAAATACAGCTTCATAGACGGTTCCATCTGCAAGAGCGCCGATCGTCTGAGAAGTTCCATCCTGTGTACACTCTGCAATGTAGTATGTCTTGCCTGCCTTAATATTCTCTGAGAATACTACGGTGGAAGCATCTGCATTCTTGAACACAAGAGCTTTCACATCAGAAACTCTCTGAGTGCAGTCTTTATCAGAATACAGGGCTACATAGAAGGTCTGATCTCTTGCTGCCAGATTTTCACCAATATAGGTAAGTTTCTTGGTCACTGCAATAGATGCTGCGGTTGCCAGTTTATCCTGTACAAGTAAAACACCATCCTTGGAAACAGCTGTTGTTTTTTCTGCATCTACTGTTCCGTCTTCTTTCAGAACAAAAGTAGTGTCGCTTGTAAGTAAATATCCGTCTGGCGCTACAGTCTCACGAAGAGTGTAAATCTTACCGGTTTTCAGTTTCTCGGTAACATGAGCTTCCTTGGTGGAATCCCACTCGTCTACTACGTTTCCATCCTGGTCAATGATCTGGATGTGAGCACCTTCCAGCTCTTTCCCATCGGAAATATCTACTTTGCTTACTTTTACAGAAGTTCTGCTGTCTTCTACCAGAAGGGTTCCATTATCTGATATGGTTGTTGTGGTAGTATCTTTGTTAACGGTTCCATCCTCTTTCAGGGTAAAGGTGGTATCGCTGGTCAAAGTATATCCCTCTGGTGCTACAGTCTCGCGAAGGGTATAGGTTTCGCCAGGCTTCAGGCCAGTTACTTCGTGAGCTTCCCATGTGGAATCCCACTCTTCTACTACATTTCCATCCTTGTCGATCACCTGGATATGAGCACCTGCCAGTTCTTTCTGGTCGGTGATGTCTACCTTGCTGATCTTCACGGAGGTAATGGTGTTGGTAATGATAAAGCCTTCTTCTGCATTTCCGGTTACTGTGGAAGTGTAACCAGCTGCTTTTCCAGTCTCTTCTACGGTGTAGGCAATGTCCTTACCGGCTTTCTTCTGGTCAAGGTCAGACCATGTGTAGGTCCAGTTGTTCTCTGCATTCAGGGTAATTTCCTCGCCGCTGTTTTCTCCATCGGCTTTCAGCTGAACCTTGATTTCCTTCGGTCTGTGACCGCCGCGGTCATCGTTGTCAGCCCATGCCTTGGTAACTGTGACGCTGGTCTTTCCAGGCGCATAGCTGTTGGTGATATCGTAGCCGGTAATCTCTGTTGTGTAATCTGCAACTGCATCCTCGGTTACCGTGTATACAATTTCTTTTCCAGCCTCATATTTCGGCAGGTTTTCGAAGCTGTAGGTCCAGTTTCCATTTTCGTCTGCGGTTACGGTCTGGCTGTCTTTCTCCTCGCCGTTTGCAAGAAGTCTTACAGTGATGCTCTCCGGACGTTTTCCATCCTGATTGTCCGCATCGTTCCAGGTCTTGGAGCCCTTCACCTCAGTTGTCTCGGTTGTGTAAGTGTTGGTGATGTTAAATCCGTCTACACTTGTTTCATAACCTTCCACTGCTTCCTCGGTTACGGTGTAGGTAATTTCCTTGCCATTTGCATATTTCGGCAGGTCTTTAAAGGTGTAGGTCCAGTTTCCTGCTTCGTCTGCTTTTACAGTCTGGCTTGCTGCGATCTCTCCGTTTGCAAGAAGGTTGACGACAATGCTCTCTGGACGCTTGCCATCCTGATTGTCTGCGTCGTCCCAGGTCTTGGTTCCGGTGATGGAAGTTGTTTCTGGAGCGTAGGTGTTAGTCAGAGTGGTTACAGTTCCGTTCTTGCTGTTGTCGGTGAGTTCGTAACCTTCTGGGAGAGTTTCCTCTGTCCAGGTGTACTCGATTGCTTTTCCGTCTGCTTTTTCCGGAAGGTCAGATATAGTCTGTTTCCAACTGTTCTCGACGCTCAGGGTAACAGTCTTTCCGGTTTCTTTACCGTCTGCAAGAAGACTTACGGTAATGCTCTCCGGACGTTTTCCATCCTGATTTTCAGCGTCGTTCCAGATCTTGGTTACTGTTGCACTGGTCTTTCCTGGAGTGTAGCTGTTGGTGATGTTGCTGCCATCGTAGGTTGTAGTGTAATCAGTTACTTCCTCCTCAGCTACGGTGTAGGTGATTTCCTGGCCGTTTGCATATTTCGGCAGATCTTTGAAGGTGTAAGTCCAGTTTCCTGCTTCGTCTGCAGTTACGGCCTGGCGAGTTTTCTCTGTGCCGTTTGCAAGAAGGATTACAGTGATGCTTTCCGGACGCTTGCCATCCTGGTTGTTTGCATCGTTCCAGGTCTTGGTTACGGTAATCTCGGTGGTCTCTGGCTGATGAGTGTTGATGAAATTATAGCCATCACTCTCGGTTGTGTAGCCATCGACTGCATCCTCGGTTACAGTGTAGGTGATTTCCTGGCCGTTGGCATACTTCGGAAGGTCTGTGAAGCTGTAGGTCCAGTTTCCGTCTGCATTAGCGCTTACTTTCTGGCTCTTAAGCTTAGTTCCGTCTGCAAATAGGTTTACGGTAATGCTCTCTGGACGTTTTCCATCCTGATTATCTGCATCTTTCCAGGTCTTGGTTCCGGTGATGGAAGTAAGCTCTGGAGTATGAGTGTTGGTCAGAGTGGTTACCGTTTCGTTCTTGGAAGTTCCTGTCAAGCTGTAGCCTTCTGGAACATTAACCTCGGTCCAGGTGTAGGTGATATACTCTCCATCTGCTTTTTCCGGAAGACCAGTTATCGTCTGTGTCCAGTTGTTCGCAGCAGTAAGAGTAACAGTTTTGTTAGTTGGCGTTCCATTTGCAAGGAGAGCTACGGTAATGCTCTCTGGACGAATGCCATCCTGGTTGTCAGCATCATCCCAGATCTTGGTTACAGACGCGCTGGTCTCACCTGGGGTGTAGCTGTTGGTGATGTTGTAATTATCATCAATAGTTGTTGTATAACCAGGTACGGTAAGCTCGCTTACCGTGTAGGTAATTTCCTGACCATTTGCATATTTCGGCAGATCGGTGAAGCTGTAGGTCCAGTTATCGTCAGCTGTTACGGTCTTGGTGTCTGTAATTATGCCATTTGCAAGAAGGTTGACGGTGATGCTCTTTGGACGTTTGCCATCCTGGTTGTTGGAATCGTTCCAGGTTTTGGTTCCGGTGATGTCGAGGGTTGCTGGTTTATGAGTGTTGGTGATGTTGTAGCCGCTTACGCTTGTTTCATAACCAGCTACCGCACTCTCAGTTACTGTATAAGTGATTTTTCCTTTTGCATCATACTGCGGCAGGTTCTTGAAGACATAGTTCCAGTTTCCAGCCTCATCAGGAGTTACC
>NZ_JBCOME010000056.1:4313-27159 GCF_040924365.1 Ruminococcus sp. 1001136sp1_2201st1_G3_2201SCRN_220225
GTATAATCACCTTTCTTGATCGTCTTGCTTACCTTCAGTTTTCCGTTTCCTGCATCTGCTACAGTTACTTCAACAGTATACTCAGTAGTATCATAAGTAACTTCGGTATTCTCTCTCTGAACTTCTGATACTGTGTAAACATGAGTTCCAACATCTTTAAGAGTATAATTGAGCGGGCTGAATGTTACATTTCCATCTGCATCGTTGGCAACGGTCTGAATAGTCTCTCCGTTCTTGTCCTTCAGCACGAAGTTAAAGGCATCAGCTTCAAGAGCTTTGTTCTTCAGAGTCTTACTTGCCTCCAATGTCAGAGATCCCTTTGCGTCGTAGGTATTGTCGAATATAAGCTCCTGACTATCCTCAGCAAAAGCTGCACTCATTATTCCAGTTGCCTGGTCATAGCTTACAATTACTTTCACAGTAAAGATACTGTTATCGTAAGTTACACCATTTACAGTATAGTTATTCTCAGCGGTTGCTCCCTCCGGGATCACCTCGTTTACGGTGTACTCATAGGTCTTCTCGGATTCATAGCTTCCGTCCGCTTTTTCCAGGTCGGACAGTTTATAATTCAGCTTATTATTAAAGCTGATGCTTCCGTCTGACTTGTTGCTTCCGGTTGCTACTACCTTTCCGGCCTTGCCTTTTACTTCAAATGTAAACTCGCCATCCTTCAGGGTTCTTCCTTCCAGGCTCTTGGTTCCTTCCAGGTCAATTCCAGTCTCGGTGTCATAGCTGTTTGCAAATGCAAGTTTCTGGTCCTTGTCTGCCAACTCCGCTTTCATCGTTCCGCTTGCCTGGTCATAGCTTACTTTTACCTTTACAGTATACTCTTTGTCATCATAAGTGATTCCGTCTCCGGCGTTTCCCTTTACCTCACTTACCTTATAACTGTAAGTCTTCTCAGATGCATAGCTTCCGTCCCCTTTCTTCAGGTCGGACAGTTTGTATCCGATCCTGCTGAATGCGATCTTTCCGGCTGCATCGTTCGTTCCGGTTGCCACTACGGTTCCGACTTCGTCTTTTACCTCGAATTTGAACTCTCCTGCCTTTAGATTTCTTCCGCTCAGGCTCTTGGTTCCTTCCAAGGTTATTTCCGTTTCCTTGTTTTCTTCACTATTTGTAAATTCAGCACCTATAGTACTAGTTATACCATCCTCCCTACTATAAGTTACTGTAGGTGTACTAAAGTCAGCTGGCACAGCTACAGTCACAGTCCATCTATGATTATCATATGTAATTCCTGCTGCCTGCTCTGAAGAATCTTCAACAACCTCATATCTATAAGTTCCTGCTGTCGTATATTTGATTTCTCCAAAATTCTTCACACCATCATTTTGAGCAACACTAATTGTTTTCTTTCCATTTACAGCACCTTCTGGCATTGGTGCATTGTTAATTGGAGTTAATACAAAGTTAAACTTCTTATCTGCTGCACCATTAGTAAATGTTTTCTTAACCTTAATGTTTGCAGATGTTTCATCTTCTTTTTTAATATTATTAAAGGTCGCAACTGTCGCTGTATCTCCAGTCTTAGTCCCTTTATGATAAGTAACTTTTGCATTCTTGCTAATAATTACTCCATTTGAAGGAGTTGCATTTACCACAACTTCTGCATAGTAAACAGTTGTATCAATAGTATAACCCGCAACAGTTCCCTCTTCTGTTATCTTATACCAATAAGTTCCAGCCTCTGTAATATTTCCAAATGTATCAAATGAAACGAGTCCACCATCTCCATTGGATTTTGTATCAACAAGCGTTTCATTTCCCTTGTCATCAATCTTATACAACTTAAATGTAAATTTTCCTGCTTCGTTACCGGATGGGGCTTTGCCATTTACAGTCTTCTTAGCTTTTATTGCATAAGAAGTCACAACAGGAATATCTCTTGAAAGACAATGCCATTCTGTACCGCCACTTGTTACAGAATCTGCAACAATCCAACCTGCACCTACAGCTTTATTTTCAAAAGAACCATTTGGTACTAATACTACACCATGTATTGTTTCAGAAATAACAGAACTTGCATTGTTTAAATTGAAGATAATATTTTCGCAAGCCTTTTCACCAATTCCACCATTTGCGTATCCACCAATATTACAATTCTTCCCATCGATATTAAGTTGATAAGTTTTCAATGTGGCTGTTTCGTCTGGTATGTTTAATACAATATTTTGATCTCCAGTAATTTTAAGATTTAAATTAGAATTTGCATATTCTCCTATCTCAAAATCAATATAATAAGTTCCAGCTGGAGAGGTTGTTAAATCAATCACACCATTTTCATCAGCAACAGATGAATATTTTAAACCTTTTGTATGAGCATCAGAAGCTAGTTTATTACTAGTCATTCTTGACTCATCAACCATACTTCTAACAATATTCTGAATTTCCTCTTGGCTATATGTTTCTGTATCAATTACTAAACCTTTACTCCATATATCATTTCCAAATCTGTTAGCAGCGTCTGGTGTTGTATAAAGGATTAAATCACCCTGACCACCTTCAGAGTTCTTAAAAATATACCAACCATAATCAACATATGCACCAATTAAAGTAGTTCCATTACCGCCATAATTTTTACTACTCTTCATATTTCCAGAACCATGCAAAGTACCTACTGCAAGGTTTGCTTCCAGATCTCCATTACAAGTAAAATCATTAGCCACAATACCAAAATGTAATGAATTTCCTAAAACGGATTTATAATCAACTGTAGGTCCTGGCTGAAATACCACTTTTTCGATATTTACGTTGAAATTATTATTATCTGTTGTTACTGCTATTTTATAATTTACATTACCTTGTTTAAATTTTGAATCATTGGTCAAATTACTATTTAAATTATAAGTATCCCTTATAAAATACAGTTTTAAATCATCTGCATTTTCATCTTTATCAACTTTTAACTCTACGTCTGTTGTGTTGCTATCGATTTGTTCAATAGTAGAAACCGCCTCAACTCCAGAAGAAGTGGTCTTTCCAAGCATCACATACTTATACTGATTTGTAAATGCTGCAAAGTCAAGATCTGCATCAGCTACTATCTGAACATTGCGAGAAATAAATTCTACCTTATTTATATTTACAGTCAAACCACTTGCAGTTTCACTTACAGAAATTTTAAATTTATTTTCACCCTGTTGAAAAGTATCGCCAGTAGTTTTATAGGCTCCCCACTGCCAGCTCTCTTTTCCTTGCACAAAATAAATTTTCTTCTCTGTACCTTCTGCAACATCATTCAGTACAACATTTTCTGTTGTACTTATTTTTTCAATTGATGATGTTGCCCCAATCCCTGGCCACTTGTCGGGAGTCTCCGTTCCAAGCATTATATATTTGTAATCATTCAAAAATTGTTCCACGTCAAGTTCTTCTGCAACATTGATTTGAACATTGCACTGACTGCTGCTTTCCGCGGCCGCACTCTTCTGCTTCACCCTTCCCACCGTCGCCGCAAACGTCGTCACAGATGAATCAGCCATGATCATCACGAGAGCGAGAAACAGTGCCAGAAATCTTCTTAAATACCCATTCTTTTTCATAATGTCTCATTCCTTTCTTTGGATATGTAGATTTATTTTAACCGAATCGGGAATTATTTTCGGTTGCATGATAGATAGTATATGATTTTTAAATATATTCTATCACTTTGCCTCTTTCTCCAACTCTTTCATTTTCCGAAAGAGTTGCAAAAACGAGCGATTTCCTATGGCATTTTTAGCATTTTTCAAGTCTTTTCCATAAATCAGGAGCAAATGAGTTCATACTCATCACAAATCACATCGTAGACCATAATTTATCCCTCCATTTCACACATCTCTCCAATGGATGCCACATAGAAATCAACCTGAGTGAATTTCTTATCGCCAGAGAGCTTATTGAATTTTTTTGCAATTCGTTTGGAAACGATGGGGCAGTTCTCCTGGCTGATTTCGATCAGCATGACAATATACTGCCGGACATTGTATCTGGTGTAAAAATCACCTTTTCGTATGGATGACTGGATAGCCTGTCTGAGAAGTTCGGACTTTTCACGTTCCTTCTCCTCCGAAACATGATCCGCCTTATAGTCCAGTGTGCAAAGCATAACAAACACGGATAAACCGGAGCGCTCCACCATACGGCTGAATACATGATAGATGTCAACAAAGCTGGGAAACGGACAGAAATATGCTCCTACTGCAGCATCCTTTTCCCGAAGTCTTTCCTTGATATCGCTAAGGGCACCTGCTGCCTGTGAAGTCCGTTCTCCCATCAGCTTGAAACGCTTTAACAATCTCTCCGAAGGGGCCACTCCCATTTCATCGAATAAAAGCTTTTCGGTGTTTTGGTAAACTTCAAGGCCTTCCTTATATCGTGACATTCCGATCAGGCTGTCGATTTCCCAGACCTGCCACTCGTCAAAGGGATAAATTTCGGCGGCTCTGTGCGCCACTTTATGCAGATCTTCATACCGTTCATGCCCCTTCAGCCAGCGGCACAGCTCCTCTGTAACACGGAAGTACTCATCTCTGCACCGGACATTCTCCACAGCGACCCATTGCTCTCCGATCATATCCGGGAGAAATTCACCTTTATAAATTTTCCAGGCCTGCATCCAGAGATGGAGCTTGTCCTCTTCCCGTTTCTCCTTTTTTTCTTTCTCTATCAGTTTCCGGAACTCATTTACATCAACCTGAACTTCAATATTTCCGTCCCAACGGCACATTCCGGACTGGATATTTATGTATTTGCTATCTGGAAGTCCAATATCCTTCAGCTGTTTACGAAGTCTGAAAATGGTGTTGTTCAGGCTTCCGTTCTTATTCTCCACCTCAACTCTTCCATAAAGGGCATCTATCATAGCAGCTTTGGAAATTCCGCCGTCTTCGGTATGAAACATAAGCAGCTGAAAAAGCTGTGTAGTCTTCGATGCTTTATTTCGATCCAGTACCAGTTCTTTTCCCTTATATTCCAACGAAAAGGTTCCAAGCATGCGAACCTTTAATACGTTTTTTTCCATATACTTTTCTCCATAACTAAAATAATTCTAGAACGTATTTATTGCAGACGTAATTAGCAATAGCCTTTTATTTCCTTATTAATTATAATACGACTTTTTTACATAATAACACCAGAATAAAAAAAGAACTATTAACATTTGGTTAAAAAAAGGCAGAAGTTTTCGTTACATGTACTGAAAACTTCTGCTCTTACTGCTTCTTTATTCTGTTACTTCGTACTGCCTCAATTCATATTTCAGTTTGGTGCCCTCTTTGATTTCTATTAGCAAAAGGACTCCGGGCACCGGCTTCTCACCGGCATGTCCTCGCTTTTTACGTATCTTGCGTTAAATTCCATATTGATCTGGCGAAGCTCTTTCTTCCCATCAATGTATTCCTGATACATCTCAGCCAGCCCTGCCATACAACCGTCGCAGTTCGCCTCAATATTTCCAAGGGATTCTGCAACAATCTTCTCCCGCTCCTCACGGGTAGTTTCTGCGATTAAATATCCCGCCATCTTTACGCCTCCACTTTCTCAGGTAAATTTCATTATCTCTATTATAGCGTACTCCTTAACAATTTCAACTTTAACTTCCATAAACACTTTGGAATTAATTGATAAATCCACCTGCAAAAACTGTTTATTTTCTCGTTTATGTGTTATATTATATCTACCTTATATTAGCCAGGAGGACTTTATGCAGAAAAAACGAGTAGGTGTGATTACCTTCCATAACTACGACAATTACGGTGCCATCCTACAGAGCTACGCGCTTCAGAAAAAGCTGCAGGAAATCGGCACCCAGCCGGAAATTATTGATTACCGCTGCGACTATATCAGCAATCCTTTCCGCCTTGTAAACCTGAAAAAGAAAGGACTTTTTAACTATATTTACGGGACAATCGGCCATATCTGCTACATTCCCCGCCGTTTCAAATGCAACAGATTCCGCAGACACATGCGCTACAGCCAGCCTGTCACTCAGGGTAAAATGCAGCCGGTAGCTGGCAAATACGATATTTATATTGCTGGAAGCGACCAGATCTGGGATTACAAGCTTACCAATTTTGATACCACCTATTTCCTTGATTTTGTAAAAGAGGGGAAAAAGAAATGCAGCTATGCTGCAAGTATCGGTGAAAATCTTCCGCCGGAAGAATACCAGCAGAAATATAAAGAACTGCTTTCCGATTTTGATGAAATTCTGGTTCGTGAAGACTATGGGGCTGACATTGTAGAGAATCTCACAGAGAAGCGTCCTGAAGTGGTCTGCGATCCTACCCTTCTTCTCACTGCGGAAGAGTGGGATAAGCTTCTGGTTGAGCCAAAATATAAAGAAAAATACATTCTGGTTTACCAGCTGGGAATTAACAAAGAAATCGTAGACTTCGCCCGCCGACTCCACAATAAGACCGGCTACCGTATTGTATACATTCCTTTCCCATTAGTCGGACTTCTGAAATGTGACTGCAAGATCACAGTTGGTCCTGCAGAGTGGATGGGACTTTTCAAAAATGCAGAATATGTAGTTTCTGATTCTTTCCATGGTGTTGTTTTTGCCCTTATTTTTAACCGCAAATTCTTCGCCAAGGTAAACGGTCATCACATGAACCGCCGTGTTCAGCAGCTTCTTAATCTGGTGAAGCTTACCGATAGAACTATGGATGATGTTTCTTACGAGAAGCTTACCGAAGAAATTGATTTTACTTATGCAAATGAGCAGATTGCCCGCTTCCGTGAGCACTCTATGGAACAGCTGCGCCAGATGACATCTGAGGATTAAGCAGCGATTACCAATAAATGGAGATTTTTAGCAAATGAATAAAGAAAAAAATGTAAAAAAAGCCTTTTTATGGAATATGATCGGAAGTACCTGTTACTCAGGCTCCTCCTTTTTGTATCTCCTGGTGGTAACTCGTGTGTGTGGCGCACAGCTGGCAGGGTTTTATTCCTTAAGCTACGCTACTGCACAGCTGCTTCTGCAGGTGGGACGCTATGGTGTCCGCACCTATCAGGCCACGGATCTGGAGCACAAATATATTTTTTCCGAGTATAAGGTTTCCCGCATTATCACCTGTGCACTGATGATGCTGTTTGGAATTATTTACAGTTCCTTCAGCTTCAAAGGCGAATATATTATCATCAGCACTTTTATTATTATGATGAAGATGATTGATGCGGTGGAGGATGTTTTCCACGGAAATCTTCAGCAAAAGTACCATGTTGAGCAGATGGGAAAAATGCTGGCGGCGAGAAATCTGTATTCCGCAGTTTTTTTCACCGCTATGCTTATTATCACCAAGAACCTGTACTGCACCTGTGTTGCTACTTCTACAACCTCCCTTATTCTGTGTCTTATCATTAACTCACAGATGACCAGAAAATACGTTGGTCATGAAGAGGATGGACGCAAGCTTCAGATGTCTCATGTGTGGGAGTTACTTCGAACCTGTACCCCTATGTTTATCGGTACTTTTCTTTCCCTGCTGCTCTACAACATTCCAAAATACGCAATGGCTGGCGTTATGACAGATGAATATCAGACTTACTATAGCATTCTGTTTATGCCTTCTTTTGTGATTTCGCTGATGTGCGAGTTCGTGTTTAAGCCTACCATCACCACCATCGCAGAATTATGGTGGGAAAATAATGTGAAAAAGTTCACACTGTACATACTGCGGATCATTGGCATCATCCTTGTCTGCTGTGTGGCTGTTGTGGCCGGAGGGCATCTCATCGGTCGAACATTGCTGGAGATTATTTACGGTGTAGATCTTTCCCCATATAAGCTGCATTTCGTAGTTTTACTTATCGGCGGTGGAATCAGCGCGGAAGTCTACATGATCTACAATATCCTTATCGCTATCCGCTGGGGAAAATGCCTGCTTCCAGTTTATTCCATCACCGCAGTTATTACCATCGCAGCTGCCCGGATCCTGGTGCAGCAGTTGGGAATTATGGGCGCAGCATTGAATTATGTACTGTCCTGCTCCATTTTGTTTGTGCTGTTTACTTTGATCCTGATTTATGTAATTCTTCGTAAAAAACATCAGAACTAGTTCAATTAATACAACATCCCCCGGAAAGGAAATGTCCGTTTATTGGGACTATTCTTTCCGGGGGATGTTTTTTTATTTTCCTTTCGGATTTATGCGTGGAAGCTGATACTCTCGTATATTTTCATAGCCCGATAACGCCAACAGCAAAAGCAAGTCACGCTGTGGTCCTTTCCAGGATTCTACAGGTTCGTACCATTCGTGGATGGTATGCTCTCCACCGCCTTTTCCTCCCCAGCCCACGGTGATGGCAGGGATTCCAAGACTGATGGGGATGTTGGCGTCTGTGCTGGCAGCACCGATGTACAGGGTTTCCATGCCTATGGCCTGATTTGCAGCATTTGCAGCCTGGACAATCTGGCAGGATTTGTCCTGGGTACCAGCGGGGCGCCTGCCCTTTTGTTCGAAGGTGACTGTAATGCGGTCATCTTCTGCTGAGATTTCCCTGTCTCCATTATCAGCATTCACTGGCACTGCACCAGCTGTATCTCCCACACTGCTTTTCGCCGTCATATTATTGTCGTCAAAGGTTCCTGTACTCTCAGAACTTAAAGTTCCATATCCCCAGCGGGCGTTTTCCTCATTCACGGCTTCTTCTATTGCCTGGTGGAGTTTTGCAGATAATTTCTCAAGTTCCCCTGCATCTACAGAGCGCATATCCACCAGCATAGAACACTCTGCCGCGATTACATTTACAGACGTGCCGCCGTTTACTACGCCTACACTAAAAGTAGTTTTCGGATTCTTTGGTGTCTGGAAATCGCTGATTTTCGCAATAGCCCTTCCCATTGCGTGAATCGGGTTGGGAATTCCGAAGCCGGTGAAGCTGTGTCCGCCGGTTCCGTGGAAAGTTACCAGATAGCGTTCGCTGCCTACTGCCTGGTAGATGATTCCGGAGGTATTTTTATCATCGATGGAGACGAAACCGTCGTAGTGTCCTTCTGTATTTGCCATATTCTTAAACACATGCTTAATTCCCCTCAGGTCGCCGAGCCCTTCTTCACACACATTCGCACAGAACACAATATCTCCCTCGCCGCGAATTCCTGCAGCATTCATTGCTCTTGCAAGACTGAGAAGCTCCGCTACCGCCCTGGTATCGTCTCCGATTCCCGGACAGCTGTAGCGTTCGCCTTCTTTCTTCAAAGTAAGGTCTGTCTCCCTTTGGAAAACAGTGTCTGTATGTCCCGCAACCATGATTCGCGGTCCATTCCCAGTCCCTTTCCAGGTTCCCAGCACATTTCCCACCTCATCAACGTGCACATCTGAAAGACCGGCATCCACCATCTTCTTTCGGACATATTCCGCTTTCTCCCCTTCTTCATAGGAAGGCGCAGGAATCTGGCACATTTCCAGGTGCTCCTGCAAAGTTCTTTCATCATCTTCGCGCAAAAATTTTAGTGCTTCCTGCACACCATTATATTTCAGTAATTTATCCATAATCTTTCCCTTTCAACTATAGAAAAAGTCAGCAAGTTCCAGCCTTCCCAGCCCAAACCTCCTGACCCTCATACGTCTGATTATTATCTTTTTATCACCATACAGCGGTTTTCCACTCATCTGGTCAACACTACATTTGAAATGATTTTTTGCAGAATCGGATCCACTGAACATAATTATAATCTCTCCAGCAGCTTCTCCAGATCCGCATAACTCTCAATATTATTGGACTCCCTGCGAAGCCCTGCACTGTGGGGCATCCCTGCTGTATACCATGCCACATGCTTGCGCATCTCCCGGATTCCGATGAATTCACCCTTCATTTCAATCTGAGCCCGCGCATGCTTCAGAATCATCGCTTTCACCTCTGCCAGAGAAGGTCTTGCCAGCTCTTCCCCTGTTGCAAAATAGTGATTCATCTCCCGAAATATCCATGGATTTCCTTCCACAGCACGCCCGATCATCACCGCATCACATCCGGTCTGCCGAAAAAGTTTCTCCGCCTTTTTCGGCGAATCCACATCCCCATTTCCAATCACCGGAATGGAAACTGCTTCTTTAACCCTGGCAATGGTCTCCCAGTCTGCTATCCCGGAATAATACTGCTGCCGTGTCCGTCCATGAACTGCAATAGCTGCTGCCCCGGCATCCTCCACGCGCTTTGCAATCTCCACAATATCCACTGGCTCATTCTCAAAACCGATACGAACTTTCACTGTCAATGGCTTCTGAATGGCAGAAGAAACGCTTTTCACAATCTTCACGATCAGATCCGGATTTTTCAAAAGAGCTGAACCTTCACCGTTATTCACTACCTTCGGCACCGGGCATCCCATATTGATATCCAGAATGTCAAAAGGCTCTTCCTCAATTTCCTTCGCTACCTCCGCCATCAGCTCCGGCTCGCTTCCAAAGAGCTGCATGGAAATAGGATGCTCCACCGGGTCGATTTCCATCAGAGCCCTGGTATTTTTGTTCTTATAGGAAATAGCCTTGGCACTGATCATCTCCATGCAGAGAAGCCCAGCGCCCTGCTCCTTGCAAAGCCTGCGAAAAGCCAGGTCGGTAACGCCCGCCATTGGCGCCAGGACGAACCGGTTTGGGATCTCCACATTTCCGATTTTCCACTTCATCTCCTTTGGAAGCTCATATCTCAACTTAGAATCTAAATTACTACTCATATCACCTTAATTACTTTCATATTTGATGTGTAACTATTCAATCCTTTCAACAATTACTCGCTTCGTGAACTCAAATGTCACATCTGATGAGCTGCTATTTTCCCTGTTTATCAGTTTATCCACACAGCTTACTCTTCTGTCTTCTCTTTATCCACATCTTCCCCAAGGAAGAACACACGATAATACATTTCCAGAGATTCCAGAAGCTCCTCTTTCTCTACACGCAGCTTTTTGATTTTCAGTGCACCGCCAATATCATCATAAAATCCATCAGCTTCCGTAGCCTCAGTTTTAAACTGCAGATTTCCATGATCATCAAACTCCAATGTGAAAATTCCGCCAATCTCTTCTGTGAAAAGAACGCACATGATCTGCAGTTCCTTCTTCACATGATCTGGCAGAGAATCAAAGTCTTTATTAAAATAATATTTCTGTTCATAGGCGCTTGCGCCACAAAGCACTACATTCTCCTGATACAATTAAGTCCCACCTTTCTGTTTTCATATGTGTCAACAACATTTTCGCAAGTGATATGCCCCATTCACTGTAGGATTATCGCAATCAGTGGGGAATATCATTTGCGAAAATGTGCCTAAATAACACAACCCTTATACATAGCTATACAGCCCGCGAACCGAAACCTCACCAGCGCTGACAGCTACGATCGTTCCATCGGTTTTCTCTACCAACAGCTCTCCGCCATCTGTAATCCCTCTGGCCACGCCCTCATACGGCTCTTTCGCCAGCACACGCACCGGCTGATTGTAATTGGCAAGAATACTTTCATATTTCTCTTTCAGCCCACTGAGGTCACAGGTCGCTGCAAATTTCTCATAGTATTCCTCAAAAGCTTCCATCACAAGCCCAGGAATCTGGCTTCTGTCAAATTCCCTGCCGCTCTCCAGATAAAGGGATGTAGCCTTGTCTGCCATCTCCTCCGGAAACTCTCTGATATTTACATTAATTCCCACTCCGATGACTGCATAGTCAATTTTTCCATCGCGGACTCCCATTTCGGTAAGGATTCCGCATATTTTTTTGTGGGAAACCACCACGTCATTGGGCCATTTGATACTTACATCAAAACCAAACTTCTTCACAGCCTTTGCAACTGCCATTCCCATCACAAGAGTAAGCATAGGAGCATACTGAGGCTCAAATTTCGGTCTAAGAAGAATGCTCATCATAACAGAAGTTCCCTCCGGCACTTCCCAGGAACGGCCAAGGCGGCCTCTTCCAGCCGACTGAAACTCTGCCAGTGCAAGAGTTCCCTCTGGTGCGCCTTCTTTCGCCAGACGCTTGATCCACAAATTGGTAGAATCTGTTTTTCTTGCAAAATGGACGGTTTTGCCCGCCCATTTTGTATGTATCTGATCTGCAATTGTGGTTTCGTTATAGATACTGCCTGTGACAATTTCTTCGTATGATTCTTTTTCGGAAATCATTTCAGATACCCTTTCTATAACTCCCAATCGTCCAGATTCTTTGAATGAATGATACATCTTATCTAGAGGATAAAAAGTAGTACATAAGAACGTAGGAACAATCGGAATTCATTAATTCATTGTTATCTGGAAGCCGAATTATTTATTCTCTGGCTCACCCAGTGTAGCAACCATAACCGCTTTAATGGTATGCATACGGTTCTCAGCCTCATCAAATACCTTAGAAGCCGGAGACTCGAATACTTCGTCTGTTACTTCCATATCTGTCAGATTGAAGCGCTCGCCCATCTCTTTGCCAATCTTTGTCTTAAGATCATGGAATGCCGGCAGACAGTGAAGGAAAATTGCTTTCTCCCCTGCATTCTTCATAACTGCAGAGGTTACCTTGTATGGTGTCAGATCATGGATTCTCTCTTCCCATACTGCATCCGGCTCACCCATGGATACCCATACATCTGTGTAAATAACGTCTGCGTCCTTCGTTCCAGCCTCTACATCCTCTGTAAGAGTAATGGTTGCGCCGGACTCTGCTGCGTACTCTTTGCACTGAGCAACCAGCTCCTCATTCGGGAAATATTTCTTACTTGTGCAGGCTACGAAATGCATACCAAGCTTGGAGCAGGCTACCATCAGGGAGTTACCCATGTTGTAACGGGCATCGCCCATGTATACCAGCTTGATTCCTTTCAGATATCCGAAATGCTCACGGATGGTAAGCATATCTGCTAACATCTGTGTTGGATGATATTCGTTTGTAAGACCGTTCCAAACCGGAACTCCTGCATATTTTGCAAGATCTTCTACAATTTCCTGACCAAATCCACGGTACTCAATACCATCATACATTCTTCCAAGAACTCTTGCAGTATCTGCAATGCTCTCTTTCTTGCCGATCTGAGAGCCAGTTGGATCCAGATAGGTGCTTCCCATTCCAAGATCATGGGCTGCCACCTCGAAGGAACAACGTGTTCTGGTGCTGGTTTTCTCAAAGATCAGGGCAATATTTTTGCCTTTGTAATACTCAGTAAGCTCACCGGCTTTTTTCTTTGCCTTTAACTCAGCGGATAAATTAAGAAGATACAGAATTTCCTCTGGTGTAAAGTCTTTCAGTGTCAAAAAATTTCTGCCTTTTAAGTTCATAATAATCCTCCTCTGGTGCCAGGTATAGTGCCTGGCACCATTTTTCTTTCTGTCATACTTTACAGTAAACTGTCGTATAAGTCTTTCAATTTTTCACTTTTCAGACTGACCATAGTCGGCTTTCATCTCATTAATTTCTTTTTTCAAGAATGTTACTCTTCTTTTTTATCCTTCTCATCCACAACAACTTCCTTCAAAGAAGCTGCCAGTCCTGCCAGATTCTGGATCTCTGACGGGATAATGATCTTGGTAGATTTACCGTCTGCCACTTTCGCAAGAGCTTCGAAGCTCTTCAGGGTAAGAACTGCATTGTCAGCACCTGCCTCCTTGATCATACGAAGACCTTCTGCATTCGCCTTCTGAACCTTCAGAACTGCCTCTGCCTGACCTTCTGCCTCTTTGATCATACGCTCTTTCTGCGCTTCCGCGCGAAGGATAGCAGCCTGTTTCTCAGCTTCGGCATCAAGAATTGCAGATTCTTTTTTACCCTCTGCAACAAGGATGGTGGATTTCTTCTCACCTTCTGCGATCAGGATTGCCTCACGTCTCTCACGCTCTGCTTTCATCTGTTTCTCCATGGCTTCCTGAATAGCAGCCGGAGGAATGATATTTTTAAGCTCTACACGGTTTACCTTGATTCCCCATGGATCAGTTGCCACGTCAAGGGAAGCACGCATCTTGGTATTGATCACCTCACGGGAGGTCAGGGTTTCATCCAGTTCCATATCACCGATAATGTTACGCAATGTAGTCGCGGAAAGATTCTCGATGGCCATGATCGGATTCTCAACGCCGTATGCGTACAGCTTCGGGTCTGTGATCTGGAAAAATACAACAGTATCAATCTGCATGGTTACGTTATCTTTTGTGATAACCGGCTGTGGTGGAAAATCTACAACCTGCTCTTTCAGATTGACTTTTCTTGCCACACGCTCTACAAATGGAAGTTTGAAGTGTACGCCGGTTCCCCATGTTGCCTGATAAGCACCTAAGCGCTCAAGTACGATCGCATATGCCTGGGGTACGATGCGGATGCAGGATGCCAGGATCCACAGCACCAGAATGATGACAATCAGCAAAAATAAGATACTTCCCATATTACGCCTCCTTTGGCTCCACGATCAATTTAACACCGTGGACTGCTTTTATGATTACTACAGTATCAACCGGAATTGTTACGCTGTCATCGGATGTCCGGGCCATCCATTCAATGTCATTGATGCGGACCTGACCTGTCTGGGCCAGATTATTGATCTTCTGGATCACGACAGCCTTTTTTCCAAGAAGACCTTCCACATTTGTTTTCTCTGTGTCTTTTCTCATAAGCTTCAGAGCTGCCGGTCTTGTAAAAAACAGCAGCACCAGTGAAACACAGAAAAACAGAAGAAGCTGCGGCACGATTCCCATTCCAATGCCGGCTGCAATAGCGGCAGCAAGTGCGCCTCCTGCAAACCAGATGGTGGTAAGTGCCGTGGTAAGCCCTTCAATAACCAGAAGCACAGCCAGGACTCCCAGCCAGATAATTGGTTCCATAAGACTCCCCCTTTCAGATAAGCGATTGTCAAAATCTGCCATACGTCATCAGATATACTTCAGCAGACAGATTCCAGATCAGCTAACCCTACCGTCTCTGCCTTGCAGCCTCATACATCAAAATTCCTGCAGCCATAGCTGCATTCAAGGACTCCACCTTGCCGCACATGGGGATCCGGATGAGACAATCGGCAGCTTCTGCTGCCTCTTCCGTCAGCCCGTTTCCTTCATTTCCAATAAGAAATGCTGTGCCGCCCTGATAATCTTCCTGATCATAGGAATTTTTTCCTTTCAGGTGGGCTGCAAAGGTACGGATACCTTTTTGCTCCAGTTCCGCTTTTAATGATACCACATCCTCCACATATAGGAAAGGCATTCTGTAAACAGATCCCATTGTTGAGCGGATGACCTTTGGATTGGTAATGTCTACGCAGGTTTTCGTAAGAAAAACACCGGAAACACCAGCACCCTCACCTGTTCGGAAAATAGTCCCTGCATTTCCCGGATCCTGAAGATCCTCAAGAACCATTACCAAAGGAGCATCTCCTTTTAAAATATCTTCCACAGTCCACACCGGTTTCTTCAGAACTGTAAGAATTCCCTGTGGAGTCCTGGTATCACACATCTGGCGGAAAACATTATCTGCCACGATTTCTCTTTTTTCTTCCGGAAGCTCCATGACCTGCTTCATCAGGGACTCCTCTGCTGTCAGGGATTCTGTCACATAAACCCTGGAAATCCAGTCCTTTGGAGCTTCCCCGAACATTTTCCGTCCCTCAGCCACAAACAACCCCTGTTCCCTGCGGGCCTTGGCCTTCTGGTTTAACTGTATGATATTTTTCACCTGTGTATTATTTGCACTGGTTATCATAAATTATCCTCCCTGTTACAGCGGCTTTCGGAATTTATTCAAATCCTCGTTCTTTCCTACTGCAACCAGAATACAACCCGCTTCCAGCTTCTCCGCAGGATTCAGGTTTACATTTACAGAATCTCCATGCTTCACTGCAACCAGATTTATATGATGCTGCTCACGGAGCCTGATCTCTGAAAGACTTTTCCCCACCCATTCATCCGGGATCCGGAATTCTGCCATACTGAACTCCGTAGAAAGCTCAAACACATCCTCAAATCCACTGGCTGTAAAATTACGGGCAACGCGGATGCCCATGGAACGCTCCGGATATATTACCTGATCAGCACCAATTTTCTCCAGGATCCGGCCATGAAGGGAATTCATTGCCTTCGCCAGAACAAGCGGGACGCCCAGGTCCTTCACCTGCATGGTAGCTGTAATACTGGCTTCCATATTTTCTGCAACCGCAATAATCGCAACGTCTACATTCTGCACACCCAGGGATTTCAGAATTCCAGGCTCGCGCACATCTGCACGAACTGCATAAGTGACAGTATCTGCAATTTCCTGAATATTTTCATCTTTATCATCAATTGCCAAAACATCATAATCTGCATTCGCAAGCTCTTTTGCCAGGGTCATTCCAAACTGCCCCAATCCAATGACTGCAAAGGATTTTCCGCTCATTCTAATCTCCTTTAAAATCTGCTATGAAAGCAACGGACTTTCATGCGGGATAATGTCGTCCACAGACGCCATTTTCTATCCTATCATAATATTCTCTTCTGCCAGATGTACATCTTTAGTTCGCTTCTGCGCACGGGATACAACTGCCGCGCCCAGTGTCAGCGGACCGATTCTTCCAAGATACATGGTAAAAATAACGATCCATTTGGCCGGTGTATTCAGGACCGCGGTCAGTCCTCTGGAAAGACCTACGGTTCCAATTGCAGAAGTAAGCTCATACAGCACATCCACAAAAGGTGCATCCGGCATAATTGCAAAAATCCCCAGCACGGAAATAAGCAGCACACTAACCGCCATTCCCACAACTACCTGCGCAGAACGGATATAACTGCTGCGAATCTTTCTCCCATAAACCTCTACATCCTTTTTTCCCCGAAGGTTGGCAATAATACTCATCACAAGCACTGCAAGTGTAGTCGTCTTCACTCCGCCGGCAGTCCCCATAGGAGAACCTCCAACCAGCATAAGAAACAGACAGATCATTACACTTCCGCTGGTCAGCGCCCCCTGAGCAACTGTAAAAAACCCTGCAGTTCTTGTGGTCACAGACTGAAATGCCGCTGCCATCAGCTTCTGTCCAAAGGACAGACTTCCCAGTGTGTCCGGGTTCTTATACTCAAACAGTAAAATACAGATTGTCCCACCAAGGAGCAAAATCCCGGTTGTAGTCAAAACCAGCTTGCTCTGCAGACGAAGGGTCCGGAATAATCTGCCAGGAGAAAGTTTCTTCTGAAAAACCAGCTTTATTCTTTCTCCAAGATCCCACCATACGTTAAAGCCAAGTCCAGAAGCAATAATTAATCCCATAGTTGTCACATTCACCAGAGGATTGGTTACATAGTCTGCCAGACTGTTCTCTCCCAAAAGATCGATTCCTGCATTGCAAAAGGCTGAAACCGCTGTAAAAACAGCCTGTCCCAGACCTTTCACCAGTCCAAACTCTGGTACAAAGCAGAATGCATAGCCGACGGCTCCGATTCCTTCTGCTGCAAACACACAGAGAACCACTTTTCTCACCACTGTTACCAGACCGGACATCTGCTCCAGATTATAGGATTCCTGGATCATTCTGCGGTTCTTCAGACTGATCTTCTTATTCAGGGAAATAAAAATAACGCTTGCAAGTGCGATCAGTCCAATTCCGCCAATCTGTATGAGCAAAAGGATCACCAGTTTGCCAATCAGACTCCAGTGAGTGGCTGTGGTCACAGTCACAAGACCGGTTACACATACGCAGGTGGTGGCTGTAAACATAGCATCGGAGAACGAAGTGGTCTGGCCTGCTGCCGTACAGAAAGGCAGCCACAGAATTAATCCTCCTACAAAAATTACCCCCGCAAAGCTGAGGGTAATGATCTGTGCCGTATTCAGTTTATGCAATTTATATTGCAGGTTTTGAATGAACATAAGCTTCCTTTATGCCACTGCCCTCAGCATCTTTTGCAAAATATTCTGCTGCAGAATGTCAGGAACAATGACTCTTTTATAATTACGGTTCACCTGCCGTCGGCACATAGCTCAAAGGATTTCTGCAAAATGTGTATCACATACTGTAAAACCCAGTCGGAAATATGCCCTGAGACAAGTGAACCGTATTATCACTGTTATTTCCTATAGTTATGAGAAAGGGACTCACAAACCTCCCACATATATGGAGTGACGCTCTTCTCCATTGCAAGAGCTTCATTGATATCGAAATCAACGAAATCACCATGGCGGTATCCAACAACACGGCTCTTCTTGCCTTCCAGAAGAAGGTCTACTGCCATAGCACCCATCATGGATGCATATACACGGTCTTTACATGTTGGGCTTCCACCACGCTGCATGTGACCAAGGATAGTAGCACGTGTCTCGATTCCTGTAGCAGCCTCGATACGAGTTGCCATAGCCTGTGAATGGCCGATACCCTCTGCATTGATGATGATGTGGTGTTTCTTACCCATCTTACGGCTCTCAATAATGTTATTGATCAGCTTCTGCTCATCATAGTCATACTTCTCAGGGATCAGAACATCCTCGGCTCCGTTGGCAATACCACACCACAGTGCAAGCCAGCCGGCTCCACGTCCCATAACCTCGATGATACTGCATCTCTCATGGGAAGTAGATGTATCACGAACCTTGTCAATTGCTTCCATAGCTGTATTAACAGCGGTATCAAAACCGATGGTGTACTCTGTACATGCAATGTCAAGGTCGATGGTTCCTGGAATTCCGATTGTATTGATTCCAAGGTTAGCAAGCTTCTGTGCTCCGGCAAAGGAACCGTCTCCACCGATTACAACAAGTCCGTCAATACCGTGCTTGCGGCAGATCTCTGCACCACGCTGCTGTCCTTCCGCTGTGCGGAACTCGGCACATCTTGCAGTGTAAAGAATTGTACCACCACGCTCGATGGTGTCGGATACATCTCTTGCTGTCATATCGATGATCTCTTCGTTTAAAAGGCCGTTATAGCCCTTCTGGATACCTTTTACTTTAAGTCCGCTGGAAAGTCCACGTCTTACAACTGCACGGATTGCAGCGTTCATTCCAGGAGCGTCACCGCCACTGGTAAGGACACCAATGGTCTTAATTTTGTTTTCTGCCATAATAATCTCCTCCATCTTATGAATCGTCGGGAGCTGTGTCTCCATTTTCAGTGGAAACGCCCTCGTTTTTCTATACACATATTCAGCATTAGTTTATAGCATTTTCAAAGGTTTTTCAAGACTCTTTCCTTAAGTAATTGCCGAAATTACACTCTGTTTTCCGTGATTTTACCATAATTTTCCATATACCTGTCTGATTCTTCACTTTAAAGCGTTTTCAGAGCTCTTTCTACAACCCGGATATTGCCTTCACCATATTTTTTACTCATCTGTGCAAGCCATTCATCCTGCAGATTTACATGGTATGCAGCAGACAGTTTTTTCATTGCTTTTACATCTTTCAGATAAATAACGACAGTGTCTGTACCCTGAGAATTCCGTAGATCCTCCAGAAGCCCTTTTTCTTTCTGGCTGTAATCATCCTTACTTTCAAACTGGATCCAGAGTTCTCTCGGAATATCGGAGAATGACCGTACCTTTTCCAGGATCAGCTTGCTGGCCTTGTCATCCTCTGCGGATACACGTCCCTGGATGAATACCCTGGCATCCTCATTGATCATATTCTGCCATTTCTCATAATCTCTTGGGAAAACCATGACTTCTACAGTTCCAACCAGATCCTCCACGGTAAGAAACGCCATCACTTTGTTTGTCTTGGTATACTTCACGTTTTTCTCTGTGATCATGCCTCCGATGATGACTTTCTGATTGTCCCGTACTTTTGACTCATCCGGTTCACCACCTTCACGGTCATCTTCATCTGATGGCTGGAAATCGATAGTTCTTGCGGAAATCATTTTTTCCATCATATTACGGTAGCGATCCAGGGGATGGCCGCTCAAGTATATGCCAAGGACTTCTTTTTCGTAGGACAAAACCGTCTCTTTGTCATATTCTTCCAGATTCGGCATACGAATCTCAAATTCTTTTTTTTCATCTTCGCTGGCAATGTCGAATAAGCTGAGCTGCCCTGCCATAGACTGCTTCTTGTTTCGGGAAATGTCATCTACGATCTGACCAAAAACGACCATCTTCTGATGACGGTTTCCTTCCAGACAATCCAGAGCACCGGCCTTGATAAAGTTCTCAATGGCACGCTTGTTCACAGCTTCCATATTCCGCTCAATAAAGTTCTTCACGGAAAGGTACTCGCCATGTTCTTTTCTCTCTGCAACAATAGCCTTGATGACCGGACGCCCTACGCTCTTGATTGCGGAAAGCGCATAGAGGATCGAGCCTCCTGATACGGAAAAGCCATACTCGCCTTTGTTGATGTCCGGCGGCAGGATTGGAATGTTCATCTGACGGCAGACCTGAATATACTCGGCAACCTTGGTAGGCTTGTCGATTACGGAGGTCATCAGCGCAGCCATATATTCTACCGGATAATAGTATTTCAGAAAGGCAGTCTGATACGTAACATAGGCGTATGCCGCAGCATGGGATTTGTTAAATGCATACTGTGCAAAATCGATCATTTCATCGTAGATCTTATTTGCAATTTTCTCGTCAATTCCATTCTTAATACATCCAGGAACACCTTCTGCTTCATTTCCATAGACAAAAGCCTGGCGTTCTTTTTCCATAACGTTAAGTTTCTTCTTGGACATGGCTCGGCGAAGAAGATCGCTTCGTCCCAGGGTAAATCCGGCAAGGCTCTGTACGATCTGCATAACCTGCTCCTGGTACACGATACAACCGTGAGTCGCTTTCAGGATTGGCTCCAACTGAGGACAATCATAGTGGATGGTGTCTGGACGGTTCTTGCCGCGGATATACTGGGGAATAAAGTCCATAGGGCCTGGGCGGTACAGGGAAATTCCGGCGATTACATCCTCAAGGCTATGTGGCTTCAGTTCTTTCATGAATCCTTTCATTCCGCCGCTTTCCAGCTGGAACACACCGTCAGTACGACCTGTTCCAAGAGAATCCAGCACTTTCTGGTCATTATAATCTATCTTTTGCATATCAAGGGATATGCCGTAATTTTTCTTTACATTTTTTACTGCGTTGTTGATTACAGTCAGGGTTCGAAGGCCAAGGAAATCCATTTTCAGAAGGCCCAGTTCTTCCAGGGTAGTCATGACAAACTGGGTGACGATGGTTCCGTCCTGCGCGCGAGAAAGGGGCACGTATTCGGAAACATCTTTCTGGCTGATTACAACTCCGGCAGCGTGCATGGAAGTATGTCTTGGAAGACCTTCCAGACGTTTGGCCATGTCAATCAGATGATGCACATCCGGCTGCTCGTCGTATGCTTTTTTCAGTTCCGGGTTTACTTCCATGGCTTTGTCGATTGTGACAAGCTTCACATTCGGTATTTTGGCAGGAACCATTTTCGCAATGGAATCTACCTGGGCATATGGCATATCGAGGACACGGCCTACATCACGGATAACACCGCGGGCTGCCAAAGTACCAAATGTAACAATCTGAACCACACAGTCTTTGCCGTATTTCCGTACAACATAGTCGATTACTTCCTGTCTTCGCTCAAATCCGAAATCCACGTCAATATCAGGCATGGATACTCGCTCCGGGTTCAGGAAACGTTCAAACAGAAGGTCGTATTTGATTGGATCAAGTAAGGTGATTCCAAGGGTATATGCAACAATACTTCCGGCTGCGGAGCCTCGTCCGGGACCTACTTCAATACCATTGCTGCGGGCATAGTGGATGAAATCCCACACAATGAGGAAGTAGTCAACATAGCCCATATTTTTGATGGTGTTCAGCTCGTATTCCAGTCGCTCCCGCAGCTCTGGGGTAACTGGGTTGTACAGGCGCTCCAGACCTTCGAAGCAGAGCTTATTCAGATATTCCCAGGAGGTATAGCCATCGGGAACATCGAATCTTGGCAGTTTGGTAACTCCGAATTCAATTTCTACGTGGCAGCGCTCTGCTATTTTATGTGTGTTCTCCAAGGCTTCCAGTGCATATGGGAAAAGTGCCGCCATTTCCTGCTCGGATTTCACGTAGTACTGACCGCCTTCGTAACGCATACGGTCTGTATCGGACAGCTTCTTCCCTGTCTGGAGACACAAAAGAATGTCGTGAGGATCAGCATCTTCTTTGTAGGTGTAATGAATATCGTTAGTGGCTACCAGGTCAATTCCAGTCTCCTGATGCATGCGCAGAAGCTGCTGGTTTACATTCTGCTGCTCCGGGATTCCATGATCCTGAAGCTCCAGGAAGAAATTGCCTTCGCCGAAAATTTCCTGATAGCGGAGGGCCGCCTTCTTAGCGTCCGGGTACATTCCTCTGGTAAGGAACCGGGCTACTTCACCGGCCAGGCAGGCGCTCAGCGCGATGAGGCCTTCGTGATATTCCCGGAGAAGCTCCAGGTCTACTCGGGGTTTATAATAAAAACCTTCTTTAAAGCTTTTGGATACGATTTTCATAAGGTTCTGATAGCCCTGATTGTTCTCGGCAAGAAGTACCAGATGGTAGTAACGATCGTCGCCGCTGCCGATCTCGCGGTCGAAGCGGGAACCAGGGGCTACATAGACTTCGCAGCCAAGGATCGGATTGATTCCGGCTGCTTTCGCTGCCCGGTAAAAATCGATGACGCCGTACATAACTCCATGGTCTGTGATGGCCGCGCTGTCCATCCCAAGCTCCTTTACACGGGCAACGTATTCTTTTATTTTATTGGAACCGTCCAGCAGGGAGTATTCGGTGTGGACGTGGAGGTGGGTAAAAGCCATTGTGTGTCTCCTTCTTCGCAAATTTTCTATTTAGTGTGTTGGGAGGGTGAAAAGTTTTTCAGGAGGGACGCATTTGGGCAATGTGTATTACTCACTCGCCGGCGCAACGCTCCAGCGAACTAATCGCTAACTGCGACTAATGCGTTCGGGAGAGC
>NZ_JBCOME010000057.1:0-26317 GCF_040924365.1 Ruminococcus sp. 1001136sp1_2201st1_G3_2201SCRN_220225
CTACAATACAGTCCGCTGCGCGCATGGTATCCTCATCATGTTCAACCACTATAAGACTGTTTCCCAGGTCTCTTAAGTGCATCAAAGCACCAAGAAGTTTATCATTATCCCTCTGATGCAGACCAATACTTGGCTCATCCAGAATATAGGCAACCCCGACAAGGCCGGAACCGATCTGGGTAGCAAGACGGATTCTCTGTGCCTCTCCGCCAGACAGAGTACCAGTGGCACGTGCCAGGGAAAGGTACTCCAGACCTACATCTGCCAGGAACCCCACTCTGGCTCTGATCTCCTTTAGTATCTGCTTTCCAATAAGCTGCTGCTGCGGAGACAGCTGCATTTCTGCCAGAAATCTCTTCAGCTTATCAATGGACATATTGGTAATTTCATAAATATTCTTATCCGCTACCGTAACCGCAAGTGACTCCTTCTTCAGTCGCTGACCCTTACATGCTTTACATGGAGTGATCTGCATAAAGCTCTCGTATTCCTGTTTCATAGATTCAGAGCCAGTCTCTTTATAGCGCTGTTCCACATTCCTTATAAGGCCTGGAAAAGCCACATCATAAACACCCTCTCCGCGCTGTCCCTTATAATAAACCTTCACAGAATGTCCGCCTGTGCCGTATAGAATAATATCCTGTATCTTCTTGGGATAATCTTTAAAAGGTGTATCCAGATCAAAACCGTATTCCCTGCAAAGGGCATTCAGAATAGCATTGGTAAAACTGCTCTTATCTGTGCAAGACTGCCAGCCCATCACTACAATAGCCCCTTCAGAAATGCTCAGAGACTTATCCGGGATCATAAGATCCGGGTCAAATTCCATCTTATAACCAAGGCCAAGACACTCCGGGCAGGCCCCAAATGGGTTATTAAATGAAAAACTTCTTGGCTCGATCTCATCAATACTGACTCCACAATCCGGACAGGAAAAGCTCTGGCTGAAATTCATATAATTTCCGTCCATTGTATCCACCACAGCCAATCCGTCAGCCAGATTCAATACTGTCTCAAGAGAATCTGTAAGTCTTTTCTCAATTCCAGGCTTCACGATCAGACGGTCTACAATAATGGCAATCGTATGTTTAATATTCTTATCCAGGGTAATCTCCTCAGAAAGTTCATACACATTTCCATCGATTTCCGCACGTACATAACCGCTGCGTCTGGCCTGATCCAGTAATTTCGCATGGGTACCCTTGCGTCCTCGTACTACCGGTGCAAGAAGCTGGATCCTGGTGCGCTCCGCCAATTCCATAATCTGATCCACCATCTGGTCTACTGTCTGCTTGGCGATCACCTTGCCGCATTTCGGACAATGTGGAATACCAACACGGGCGTATAAAAGACGGAAATAATCATAAATTTCTGTCACCGTTCCTACTGTGGATCTGGGATTGCGGTTAGTAGACTTCTGGTCAATAGAAATAGCCGGTGGAAGTCCCTCTATGCTCTCCACATCTGGCTTCTCCATCTGGCCAAGGAACTGTCTGGCATAGGAAGACAGAGATTCCATATATCTTCTCTGCCCTTCTGCATAGATCGTATCAAATGCCAGTGAAGACTTTCCTGATCCGCTTAAGCCGGTAAGAACTACAAACTTATCTCTGGGAATATCCACACTGAGATTCTTCAGGTTATTCTCATTGGCTCCTCTGATTCTGATAAACTGTTTCTTATTCTCTGCTGCCATCTGTTCCTCCATTTCTTAACCGGAAAGCACCGGCTGTAACTCCCTGTATCCTGATCTGATCCGGAATCCTCCGGCTCAGACATTTCTTAATGTGTTCTTCAAGAATATCACAGGAACATTTGTTCGTCAACCATTTCTAAATTCTTTTTCCACCAAAACTTACAGCAAAAAATCTGCCATCACTGCATTACTCACATGAATGCCTTCTCTTGATAAAAATATCCTGCCGCTTTCTTCCAACAGCAGTCCCTGTTTCTTATATTTTTTCAGAACTTCTCCATATATATTCTCTATTGCAGTGCCAAAATACTCCTGAAATTCCTTTTTGGACACGCCCTGTGTCATACGAAGTCCAAGAAACATAAACTCTGCCATCTCATCTTCTCTTGTAAGAAGTTCCCAGTTTTTTTGAATTTTTTCTGGTGCACTGCTGTTTTTCAGATATTCCTGCATATCGGAAGTATTGGAAAAACGTTCCTTTCCCAATAAGGAAGCCGCTCCAAGCCCAAGCCCCAGATAATCCTTTCTCTGCCAGTATCCTTCATTATGTCTGCATTCACACCCTGCTTTTGCATAGTTGGAAATCTCATACTGATGATAGCCATACTCTTTCAGAACTACAGCAACATCTTCATACATGCGGTACTCCGTATCTTCATCAGGCAAATCCAGCTTTTTTCTGGAAAAAGGGGTGCCCTCTTCAATAATAAGACTGTATGCCGAAATGTGCTCCGGGCCAAGTGCCGCCACCATCCGAAGGTTCTCTATCCAACCTTCATAACACTGTCCCGGAATGGCAAACATCAGATCCACATTTATATTGGAAAAGCCAGCCTCTCTTGCCATCTGAAAGCTTTCCAGAAACTGTGCATAATTATGAATTCTTCCAAGCATAGCCAGTTCCTTATTGTTTGGCGACTGTAAGCCAATGCTGATCCGGTTAATTCCGTATTTTCTGTAAATAGAAAGTTTCTCAGGCGTCAATGTTCCAGGATTTGCTTCAATCGTTACCTCCGCATCCGCCGAAAACAAAAAATAATCTCTCAGCCCCTGTAAAAGCTTTTCCATTACATCACATTCCGGCACAGAAGGTGTTCCCCCGCCAATGAAAACTGTATCTACCGGACGTTTTTTCAGATTCTTTGAAACCGTCTCCATTTCCCGTAAAAGTGCATAAATATAAGCTTCCTGCCCGGCCCTGGTAGAGGGACCTGACAGGAAGTCACAATAATCACATTTCTTTATGCAAAACGGGATGTGAAGGTACAATTCCAAACCATTCTTCTTTGTTCCCATTCTGATTTTCTCCACATTGTTTATTTTCTTCTGTTTACAATGCTGTTTCTGTAAAATTAATCTCCACTACCGGTCTCAGTTTCTTCATCTGTTGAATTTCCAGTGGCATCACTGCCGCTGTCAGACGAATCTGCAGCAGTCTGCTCTTCTGAAGAGCCGCTCTTACTGCTGCCTGCAGCCTTTCCCTCTTCTTTTTGAACCAGATACTCATTCACCATAGTCACGCTTCCGCTTTGCGCTACCGCATCTTTATTTACCTGGCGAGGTACCGGCGTAGGTGTTGCTGTAGGAATCGGCGTGATCTTCATTACGCCCTGCGACTCTGCGTCTGGTGCTTTCACCGTTTTCTTCCCACATGCACAGCTGCCTGCAAAAATTACGATCACCAGCAGGATCACTGTCAAAATCCCGCCCTTGATCCACTGTTCCCTGTCTTTTTTATAACTTCTCTTTATTCTTCTTGTCAGAATACGTATCTTAGCTTTCATCGGATACCTCCGCGTCTGATGCCAGCTGGCATATATCTTATGTCAATCAGTCACACTCAGACACCTTTATTTATTGCTTTTCACCACAGGATTGACAACAATTAATTTTCATCCAGTTTCAGTACGCTCATAAATGCTTTCTGCGGAATCTCTACGTTTCCAACCTGGCGCATTCTCTTCTTACCTTCCTTCTGTTTTTCCAGAAGTTTCTTCTTACGAGAAATATCACCGCCGTAGCACTTGGCAAGAACATCTTTACGCATAGCCTTAACCGTCTCTCTGGCAATGATTTTGCTTCCGATTGCGGCCTGGATCGGAATTTCAAAGAGCTGACGCGGAATCTCATCTTTCAGCTTCTCGCACATCTTGCGGCCTCTTTCATAAGAAGTATCTGCATGCACAATAAAAGAAAGGGCATCCACTTCTTCTTTATTTACCAGAATATCCAGTTTCACAAGCTCACTTCTCTCATAACCACAAAGTTCGTAATCCAGAGACGCATATCCTCTGGAACGAGATTTCAAGGCATCAAAGAAATCGTAAATAATCTCATTCAATGGAAGCTTATATTTCAGAAGAGCTCGTGTCTCTTCCATATATTCCATGCCAAGATACTGACCACGGCGCTCCTGGCAAAGATCCATAATGGCACCGATAAATTCTGTAGTTACCATAATCTCAGCATTCACGATTGGCTCTTCCATATATTCGATCTCAGATGGATCTGGAAGATTGGTCGGATTTGTCAGATCAATCACTTCGCCGTTTGTCTTGTGTACTTTGTAAATAACGCTTGGAGCTGTAGTAACAAGATCCAGGTCATATTCACGTTCCAGACGTTCCTGAATGATTTCCAGATGAAGCAATCCAAGAAATCCGCAGCGGAAACCAAATCCAAGAGCAACAGATGTCTCCGGCTCATAGAATAAAGAGGCGTCATTTAACTGCAGTTTCTCCAAAGCATCACGAAGATCCCCGTATTTCGCTCCGTCAGCCGGATAAAGGCCGCAGTAAACCATTGGATTTACTTTCTTATATCCAGGCAAAGCCTCCTCACATGGACGGTTATTGTCCGTAATAGTATCACCAACACGAGTGTCTCTTACGTTCTTAATGCTGGCGGTAATATAACCTACCATTCCAGCTGTCAGTTCCTCACATGGAATAAACTGCCCAGCTCCAAAATACCCAACTTCCACAACTTCTGCCACAAATCCAGTGGCCATCATACGGATGGTTGTGCCTTTGCGGACTTTTCCATCTACCATTCGGCAGAAAACAATGGCACCCTTATAAGAATCATAAATGGAGTCAAAAATAAGCGCCTTCAGCGGTGCATCCGGATTTCCTGCAGGTGCCGGGATCTTAGCCACTACCTGCTCCAGAACCTGATCTACATTCAGACCTGTTTTTGCAGAAATCTGCGGTGCGTCCTGGGCTTCAAGTCCAATCACATCCTCAATTTCATTGATAACACGCTCTGGCTCTGCACTTGGAAGATCAACCTTATTGATTACTGGAATAACCTCAAGATCATGATCCAGTGCCATATAAACATTTGCCAGCGTCTGCGCTTCAATTCCCTGTGCAGCGTCAACTACAAGGATGGCACCGTCGCAGGCTGCAAGGCTTCGTGAAACTTCATAGTTAAAATCCACATGTCCAGGTGTATCGATCAGATTGAAAATATACTCTTCTCCATCTTTTCCATGATATACCGTGCGGACAGCCTGGGATTTGATGGTAATTCCACGTTCTCTCTCCAGTTCCATATTATCCAGAACCTGGGCCTGCATTTCCCTCTCAGTCAAAAGTCCTGTCATCTCTATAATTCTGTCGGCCAGTGTAGATTTACCGTGGTCAATATGTGCAATAATACAAAAATTTCGAATTTTACTCTGGTCTGTCATTCCAGACATTCCTCCTCTGGTTATGCTATACTGTTTATTCTATCAAGAGATTATAGCACAGATTAAATCTGTTTGTCACTTCCTTTTATATGGTTCCTGTTCACTCCGTTCACAGTAACGTTCTTGACGGGATAAATTATATTATTTTTATCCTGTTCCGCAGCCCTTTAACACTCTGTTCAAAATGTCTGCAAAGGGTTCCATGGCGTTTTTTACTTCCTGCACCGTATTTGTCTGGGCACCGGCTTCCAGAAGCAGGGCTCTTTTTCGTAAATGAAGATTGTAGCGCAAGCCCGCCAGGTAAATCCCTCTGTAAAAATCAGGATAATACAACGCCGCCTGATATTCCAGCTGAAAAGAAAAAGCAAGATTGTCCTGTATGTAAGGATTGGGCAAATAAGAAACCTTCCCCTGGGCATTCGTGTAGCTAAGGCCATTATAAAAAAGAATCTGCGCAGTATCTTTTCCGTTTATTTCAGTTACCAGCCGTCTGTCTTCATCGATGCCATCTCTGTGCAGATCAATAACCACCTCCACAGACGGATTTTCTTCCAAAACCTTTTCTACGTAATCACAAGCATAATTATAGGCCTTATTCCGATCCAGTTCTCCGCTCATCATATCAAAAGCTTCTTTTATATGGATCACCTGATAACCATATTTTTCTGACAGCAAACTGGTCAGATAATTTCCAACACCCACAATCGTATCTTCCTCTTCTCCTTTCCTGGAATCGGAAAACGTTTCCTGGGAGTGACTGTGATAAATTAGAATCTGCGGCTCCAACGGTCCATGACTCAAGGAAAAATCCTCTGCCAGAAATTCAGCAGCATTTATTTTTACGGCAGATGCATCTGTGTTCTCATCTACAATGTAAAAATTGTTCATTAGATAATCGTAATCCGACAGCTTGTCTCTGGACAGATCCAGAATTGGATGCGGGAGAACGATGTTAGACTGAGGAAGGGTATTTGCAGGCTGAGTTTCTGACTTTAAGTGATTTTCACTATTTTCTATGATTTCTGACATCTCAGAGTTATCTTTATTTTCTATTTTATCTGTATTATTTATTTTTTTACTTTCCTCAGAAACACTGCTGTTTTTTTCCAGATTGGCTTCCTTGGATTTCTTTGCATTTTCCTCTCGCAAATTACGCTCATTCTCTGCAACTTCTTCTAAATATGCTCCATTTCTCTTCTCAATCTCAGCCAGAGTTTCCCCATCCATTTCCATCCAGGTTTCCTGTGCTTTTTCCTCTGTAAAATAATAGAACGGAAACTGCCTGTACACATTATGCACAATTTCCCGCATGGAAAAAGGTCCTGGCAGCATAGCCAGAACCGCAAAAAAACACAGACAAAGAAACACGCAGAAAACCTTCTGGACTTTTGTCACGAAATCACCTCTTTAAGGTTATCCTATGACAGATTTTTCCTCCGTATGTTTCTTTTTTTAGGCTAACTTTCCATATTTTCAGTATTTTTCCACAGCTCACCACCTTTACATCAGCTTCATGCGCCAGAGCGTGTTTGAAAAATCATTCCCGCAATCTGCACGCCCACTTTGCTGGAGATTTCACCCGAATTCGATTGCCGTAGCCCGCTACGATGCCCTCATCTAGGCAAAATCTCCCACAAATTGTGACGCACATCTTGCAGAAAGCCTTTTTCAAACACGCTCTAATAGATCTCTGCAAAAGTCATATTTAATCCTTCTGAAATCGTAAAACTCAGATATTTTATGGTCTCGTCCACATCTTTCGGCGTCACAAACATTCCATGAAGATGTGGGGAAATCATTTCTTCCAAAAATTCTTTCTGTTCGGCCTCGTCCAGTGTCTCAAGCAAATGAGCCATAGAATCATGAACAATAGTCGCCGCATCCACCACCGTAGGCACTCCGATCCCAATCACTTTTACATTCAGATTTTCTTCTGTAAGACCATTTCTGTGGTTTCCCACTCCTGATCCCGGAGTAATTCCTGTATCCGTGATTTGAATGGTCCGATTAAGGCGCCTGGTATTTCTTGCGGCAAGAGCATCCACAGCGATCACTACATCTGGCCGTGTTATTTCCACCACGCCCTCCACGATTTCCGAAGTTTCCATTCCAGTCTGCCCCATTACTCCTGGAACAATTCCGCTGATTGCATGAAGAATCTGCTTTTCTGTACTTTTCAGTCCATACTCGCGGATCAGATGGCGTGTCATATGAAGATTCCCAATTACTTCCGGTCCCAATGAATCCGCCGTAATACCCGGATTTCCAAGCCCAACAATAAGCACGGACTTTTCCTTTTCCAGACCGATCAGCTGGCGTAAATGTCTGGAAAGTTCTTCAGACACTTCCCTGTGATAGTCCTCATCTGGCGCTGAAAGCCCTTCCGATTCAATTGTAATATATGTCCCCTGAGGTCTCCCCATCGCCCTGGCACCATTTTCCGTGGTTATTTTCACCACAGTGGTTCGAATGTCTTTTTCCTCATTATAATCTTCCTGAACCTCCACCCCGCGCACTTCTACATTGTCCTCTGTAAAGCGTTCTCTTGCCTCTACCGCCAAATCGGTTCTGATCTTATAAGTTCCCAGCATATCAGTTCCTCCATACTTTCCCAAATTCTCCCATATCACCGGCTCCGCCCTGCTGTTTTCTATGTGCAAAATGTATTTCTCATTGCAATTCATACCTTTCACAGCCACACCTTTCGATTTTTATATAATCTCCCCACTTTTTTGCAAAAATATGTATGTCAAGCATTTTTGTAAAAATATGTATGTCAAGCATTTTTGTAAAAATATGTATTGACAATCCAAGGTAATTATTATAAACTATATAAGCATGTTCATAGGAACGCCCGTGTCTGTTCTTATGGTGCAAAAAATTAATCATCATTCACGAATTGGAGGTGTACGAATTGGCTAACATCAAATCTGCAAAAAAGAGAATTTTAGTTAACAGAACAAAAGCTGCGAGAAACAAATCCATCCGTTCTGCTGTTAAGACTTCCATCAGAAAAGTTGACGCGGCAGTAGCAAACAACGATAAGGCAGCAGCAGAGGTTGCATTAAAAGAGGCTATCTCTACAATCAGCAAAGCAACTTCCAAAGGTGTTTATCACAAAAACAACTGCGCAAGAAAAGTTTCCCGTTTATCCAAAGCCGTTAACAGCATTGGCTAATAGATATCTGAATTTTTAGTTATAAGCTTATAAGTGAAAATTAAGGCAGTCGAACCGTCATCGACTGCCTTTTTTCTGTATTTTTTTGCATTCCTGTTCAGCCCACTGCCTATTTTTGCAAACATCATAGCCTGCACCAAAACGTCATCTTCTGGCTGAACTATACTTCACGATCAGTAATTCCACACTAAGCACATCCTGCAATCTGCCTGTCTTCACAGCTTCCTCTGCATCCACAAAATCCGTCACTGCCTGACGAAGTTCACTGATTCTATAGGATTTTGCACAGACTGCAATATTTTTCACCACAAAAGACGGCACTCCCAGTCTTGATGCCATCACCGGCTGAGGGATTCCTTCTTTTGCATATTCTTTTACCAGAAGCAGCTGGCGAAACTGTTTCGCCAAAAGAAAAAGGATTCTCATCGGGGGCTCCTTCAGCGTGAGAAGATCATAATACAGATCCAGTGCTCTCTTCTGATTTTTCTCCGTTACTGCCCGGACCATATCAAAAATCTTATTCTGGGTCTGAGTGGTACAAACCTGCTGAATATCCTCTCCCGTTACCACATCCCGGTCACCGGTATAGGAAATTATCTTTTCCAGTTCCATCCGCAGGTTTCCCATGTCCACGCCAGTCATGGTAAGAAGGAGTTCCATATCCCGCTGGGTGATCATCTTGCCTTCTTTTTTCAGAAGCCCGGCAGCCCAGCGCATTAGCGTTTTCTCATCCTGCTGCACAAATTCTCCGATTCTACCTGCTGCCTTTACGGCTTTATACATACGGTTTCTTTTATCCACCTCATTTTCTACAAAAATAAGGCAAAGATAGTCTGGCAGTTCTTTCATATAATCAGCCAGTTCATCACATTTATTCTTAAAAAAGCCGGTATCTTCCAACAAAACCACCCTACGGTCTGCAAAAAAAGGCATGGTCTCACAAAGGTCGATCAGTTCCTTCACATCAATGTTCCGACCCTCATAATGATTAAAATTCATGGTGTCATCTTCTGGATTCAGCGCCTGCACCAGTTTATGTTTATACTGCTGTTTCAGGTAAGCTTCCTCACCATACAGCAAATACGCCTGTTTAAAATTGCCCGTCTTTATATCTTCCTGGATATTCTTCAAAATATACGCTCCTGTCATCTTCTTGTCGGTCAGGACATTCCCCAAAGGTTACTATTCACGATCTGACCAGTAGCCCCCCAGACTCTTTCAGCCAGGGTGATAGAGCTGTACTCGACATTCTACTAAACCATACCACAAATTGTGTCTTTATAAAAGTGCCTTTTTCGCTCTACATACTATTTCCCTTTTCCAAAAATTTCTTAATCCTTATCCCCTCTTTCTCCCAGCAAACTTTCACAGCACCGCTCTCCATAGTAAAACTGGTCTGGCACCCGGTTTCTTCCAGGCGTTTCGTAATTTCCGGTGACGGGTGGCCATAGGTATTGGTAGAAGAGCAGGAAATCACAGCATATTCCGGGCGCACTGTATCAAGAAACTGTTGACAGGTAGAGTAATGGGAGCCATGGTGTCCCACCTTCAAAAAGTCCACATCTTCCAACATTCCCAATTCCAGCAATTTCTTTTCCGTTTCTTCCCCGATATCACCTGTCAAAAGGCCAAGAAACTCCTCATATTTTACTTTAATCACCATACCATCTTCATTTACGTCTGCGCCAGAAGCGCTGACAGCAGGAGCAATTATCTGCAATTGCAATTTACCTGCATTTAGGCAGTCTCCTTCCTTCAGGGTTCTCACTGGAATTCCGGCCGCTTTTGCTGTCTGTTTCAGTTTTTCCCATGCAGCAGGAGGATTTTCCCACTCAGGCAGATACAAGCATCCCAATTTTACTGAATTCAATTTTTTTACAGCCATCTCCAATATTTCCTGTACACCACTGATATGATCCTGATCTGTATGAGATATAAAAATTCCATCAATCTGAGAAATCCCCTGATTCTTCAGATACGGTAAAACCTGATATTGTCCCACACCTGATTTGTTTGTGCTTCCACCATCCACCAGAAAGCAATTCCCTTCCGGCGTCCGCAGCACAAGCCCGTCGCCCTGTCCCACATCCAGACAGCTGACAGAAAATGGTTCCGGATCACGCCATATAAGAATAGACATGGCCAGGCATACAACTACGAAAGCAATTATTTTTCTCTCCCTCTTCCCTTTCTGTGTAAGTATCCAGACTGCTCCTGCAAACAAAATATAATATACAGCCACCTGCCACAGCTTTGGTTGTCCTGTGATCCAGATGCCAAAAGGCAGATTCCCAGATAGTTTACATAACTCTTCATAAATTCCAGCAAGAACCTTTCCAGGCAAAATCACAACACGCCCAACGGAAAAGCTTACACACCCTGCAAGCAATCCAGTAATTCCGCTTCCCAGAACAATTCCTACTGTAGGAAGCACCAGCAAATTTAAAAAAATTCCAACCAGTGAAACTTCTCCGAAAAAATATAAGGAAACAGGAAGCATGGTCAGCTGTATTCCTATAGATGCGCCTAAAGCCAGATTTGCTTTGCAAAAACCTCCGGCAAATTTTTCATATATTTGCCCTGTATGTTTTCCTAAAATCATACAGCAAATATTTTTAAACTTTTTTCCAGCATGTCTTTTCCATGCACTCTTTTTTCTCCGCACATTTTCCCCTTTTTCAATACGGGATAAATCCATACTCTTTGTTAATGCAGGAACCACTACGCCAGCTCCTGCTACCGCGCTAAATGACAAAAGGAACCCACTGTTATATAAATATGCTCCTGAATCTCCAAGAATTAACATAGCCGAAACAGCCAGCGCCGTTGGCAGATCATAAATCCTTCCGGTTATTTTCGCCCCTACAGATATCAAAAACATACAGACTGCACGCATAGTAGACACACTTCCACCAGTCATCACGCCGTATTGAAGCAAAATCAACAGGGCAATTATCCCAGACGGCCAGATTCCCATTCCAGTCTTCATCAGAAGATTATAAATTCCCATCCCAATCACACTGATATGCAGCCCCGAAATTGCCAGAACATGCACAATACCAGCCATCTGGTAGCGAAGCTTTACTTCCTCATCCAGACTGCTTTTATCCCCGAGAACAATTGCCTGAAAAACCCCAGCTTCTTTTCCACCAATTCCATTCAGAACTTTACTGAGATATTTCCTTAGATCATTCATACCTTGTCGATAAGCAGAATAATTTTCCGATTTTTTTAACAATTCCGCCTTTTTCATAAAATAGAAAATATGCTGGCTGGCATAATACTGTCTGGCATCAAATTCTCCTGGATTTCGCATCTCACCTACTCTCTCCAGATTTCCAGACACCAAAACAACAGTTCCTGCCGGAACATCTTCTTTTTTCTTTAAAAATACTTTTACATTTTCAATAGATATTTTCTTCGGTTGATTTTCCTTTGATTGATTCTTCTTTGGTTGATAAATCAGATATGTATTGCTAAGATAAACAGATTGTGAAAATTCATTTTCTGTGGTCTGTGTCACTTCTCCGCAGATTGTGACCTTGGGATGTTCCCGGATCCAGGAGTCCACATTTTCCGGAACAGGATTTCCTCTGATCAGTGGAAATCCTGCCCGGTCGGCCACACACATAAGGAGCATCAAGACCAGACACACCATGCAAAGCGGTCTTTTCGTCATTTATAAACTCCTTTAGTATTTCATTTTATAAGCGTTATTGATTGATTTTTTCAAACACGCTCTAATTCTCTTTCAGGATCAGATCTGTATTTTTACTGAAAAGACTGTACAAAGATGTTCCATCACTTAACTTAGCCTCTGTATCACCTTCGATTGAAATTTGCACTTTATCAGCAGATGTCGTATCCAGAAGAGAATTTACCACGGAATAGATCATGGTGTTCACCGGGATATCAATTCCTGAATCTGAAAAAGCGGAACTAAAATCCACATAGCACACATTATCAGACACCTCTATTCCCAGAATATCCGTATTCTGCGGAATTGTTGGATAATGCCCTTTCACCATCGGTCCTTTGGCAAGCTGTTCCAGTATTACTCTCTCTCTTGGCAGAATTCTCTTATAATATACATTTCTCTGTTCTGCCACAAGATGCTCTCCTGTCTTGTCTGTAAAATACAGAGTAAAAGTATCATACCGATACGCATCTTTATCAGAGCCCCACATTTCTACAAAAGTGTTGCCGTCAAGCAAGCCTACAGCCTGTCCCTTGGAATCGGTAAGCTCCTGATTTCCTATAAAAATCTTTATGCCGGTGATTCCTGGAATCTGAAGAAAAGTTCTTGCCACACCTGCGCGCACCAGAATCTCCCTGGTTCGGGAAATATTACTGTAATCAGCATTAAACTCCAATTCCAGAAGGGATTCATTTAAGCGGTAAGTCACCAGCTGAACTCCTGCTGGAAGCAAAGGCAGGTTCTCTCCGCTGCTCTCCTGTCCATTCAGGATTCCCATTAAATCCTGGAGCATAAATTCTGCACTTTCCTGCTCCGGATAATATCTTGTCTTTGTTACTTTCGTTTCATCTTTGTTCAAGTAATATAGATAGTACTGATTGCTGACACTTTCAGTCTTCTCTCCCTGGCTTTCCACCGAGCATCCGGTAAGAAGGCCAATGATCAGAACCAGAGCCATCGCTGTACTCAACAATTTCTTCATCTGGCACCTCCTACGGAATATATGATAAAGGAATGCGGACAGTAAAGGTAGTTCCCTCGCCTTCCTTACTTGCCACCTGAATAGTTCCATGATGCATGGTCACAGCACTTCTGGTAATCGCAAGTCCAAGACCTGTGCCGCCAATTTCTTTGGAATGGGATTTGTCCACACGGTAAAAACGTTCAAAAATTCTTCCGATGGACTCCTCCGGAATGCCCATTCCGGAATCTGCAACCTTCACATAGAAATATTTATGGTCAGCGTCAAGGGTTACACGAACCCAGCCATCATCCACATTGTATTTAATACCATTCTCAACCAGATTGCTCACGGCAAGAGTAAACTTTACCTCATCCACATCTGCTTCAACAGGGCGGAAACTGTCCAGAATCAGATCAATGTGCCTCTTATCTGCAATTGGACGGAGTCTCTTCAGGATATCCTCCAGAAGCTGATTGATATTCAGGTGCTCCACATTCAGATCAGCTGCTTTCTTATCCATTTTTACAAGAGAAAGCAGGTCTGTGATGATCTTATTCTCCCGATCAATCTCTGCAGTGATATCGCCCATAAACTCCTGATACAGCTCCTCCGGCACCCCTTCCTGGCCCACCAGTGAATCGGCAAGTACCTTCATGGAGGTAAGCGGTGTCTTCAGCTCATGGGACACATTGGAAACAAACTCATTTCTGGACTCATCCAGAATCTTCATTCTGGAAAGCATTTTGTTGAACGCATCCGTAATAAGTGCTGTCTCTGTATAATCCGGGACAGAAATCTCCTCATTCTGGTATCCATCTGTCAAATCCTCAATGGACTTGGTAACTCTGGCAAACGGCTTTACAAGAACCGTAGAAAGCACATATCCAAGAAGGACCGCCAGCACAATAATGATTCCTGTGATCAGAAGACTCTTCTGTTCCAGCTCCAGAATATTCTCTGCAATTTCATTGGAGGAAAAGCTGATCAGCATAGCACCCTGAAGCTGCTTCACCTCCGGGCTTTTCACAGGGAGAGCCATCTCAATCTTCTGTGTCTTACTATTATAGCGGCTGGCTTCCTCACCTTTGAAGCATTTGATCACCATAGTGGAGATCAAAGTTTTTCCCTCATCTACGCCATAGGTATCCTTGATAATCCTGTAATCCCTGTCAACTAACAGAATTCTGCCGTCATACACATTAGACAACAACTCCAGCTTGCTGTTTACATTCTGCGAGCTGGAGTCATTCATATAATTCTCTTTAATTAACAGGTTACACAGAATGTCACACTGCTTCTCAACAGTCTGCTTACGGACAGCCACAGCCTTGCTCTCATAGGCTGCCACCATCACATGAGCAACAATGACACTTGGTACGATTCCCAGAATGACCAGAATGATCAGAATACGAAAACGCAGACTTTTTAAAAAGCTTGGTTTCTTTTTCTCTGGCATGGCTTATGCCTGGAAATAATATCCCACACCCCATTTGGTGTGTACATATTTGGGCTCACTGGGATTCGCCTCAATTTTTTCACGTAAACGACGGATATGTACATCCACTGTACGAACATCACCAGGATATTCATATCCCCATACAATATTCAGCAGGTTCTCACGGCTGTACACTTTATTGGGATTAAACACCAGAAGTTCCAGCACATCAAATTCTTTGGCAGTCAGATTGATTTCCTTACCAGAAATAAACACGCGACGGCTCTCACAATCCATCTTCAGGTCACCAGCCTCTATTGTCTTCGCCTTGTCTTTTTCTTCCTGATTGCTGCCTGCACGGCGCATAATGGCCTTGATTCTTGCCTTTACCTCAAGAATATTAAATGGTTTGGTGATATAGTCGTCCGCGCCATACTCAAGGCCGAGGATCTTATCCATATCCTCACCTTTCGCTGTAAGCATTACAATAGGAACATTTGAAAATTCCCTGATCTGCTGGCATACTTCAAAGCCATCCATCTTGGGAAGCATAAGATCCAGAAGAATAATGTCATATTTCTTCTCTTTGGCCATCTCCAGGGCTTCTTCGCCATCGTAGGCACAATCCACATCCATTCCATCCTGTTCCAGACTGAAACGGATACCCTTTACTATCAGTTTCTCATCATCTACTACCAAAACTTTCCTGCTCATTTAAGAATCTCCCTTATCCAGTTGATATCTTGTCTTTTATCTTTGAAAAGGTACCCTCTTTGATACCTTCTACATTCATAATCTCTTCGATAGAAGCAAAGTCTCCATGCTCCTCTCTGTATGCAACAATGGCTTCTGCCTTTGACTGCCCGATTCCGCTTAAAGTGGAAAGCTGTCCGGCATCTGCAGTATTCAGATTAATTCGTGTATCATCGCCTACGCCATCTCCGAAACTTCCTGTATCTCTTCCAACAGTTCCCGATGGATTTTCCACTGAGCTGCCTTGAATTTCTTCCAACCCTAAATTCCCAGAATTGTCACCATCGTTCAATGCCTCTGGCACTTTCGCCATAGCAAGTTCCAGGTTCTCAGCCACTTCTTTCTCAGTAGGCACATAAATCTGCTGCCCATCTCCAATACTTCTGGCTCTGTTCAGATAATTTATGGCTGCCTCTGGCAAATATCCTCCTGCTGCATCAACAGCCTGGAAAATACGTGCTCCTTCATCCAGCTCATAAACGCCTGGATTTACAACGGCTCCGCATACATCAACGAATATTTTCTGTGGAATTGGCGTTTCTAGTGGCAAATCCAAAGCTGAATTTTCTGTATTCCCCTCTGATCCAGCATCTGAAACAACAGACTGTTTTTCGGGATTTTCCCCTGCCGCCACGTTATTCTCATACGCAGTGCTCTCTTCTCCTGCTTTTCTATTCGAGTTCTCTTCATCTGAATCCATCTCTTCCAGAAAAACCTCTTCCCGACGTGCGCAACCTGTCATTGCAGACGCCGTCCAGAGAAAGAACAAAACTATCCAGATTCCACATCTGTATTTTATTTTTCTTCCCATGCAGGTTCCCCTTTCGCTTTATGCGCAGGTTCCCCTCCACTCATGCTTTACCTAATCTATTTTAACGAAACTTTACATTTTTTACAATACCATTTCTAAATTTTATCAGTCTTTTATCTATTTGCCTTATTTCTCCCATTTAAATATGACAATTCCTACAATCGCCACAGCCATGCCGATCAGTTTTCGCCACTGAAAATCCACTTTTTCTACACCAAACAGACCAAATAATTCAATTATATAGGCAACTGCCAGCTGGGAAATTACAATCAGCATAGCAGCCTTTGCAGGACCTAAACTTCCCATGCTTTGAATGACAGTTATTGTAATAAATGCTCCGATAATACCGCCAAGTAAAGTATATTTATTCTCCACCTGCCACAACGCGCCAACACTGTCCCTCCCGGTAAAAATCCACGCCAACACGCAGACCAGAAACGCAGAAAACTGTACCCAGCCGGTGGATACCCACAAGCTGGTCTGCTTAGTCATCTCTGTGTTAAAAACGCCCTGAATACTCATCAATGCACCAGATATCAACGCTACAAGAAATCCCCACATACAATACCTCCATAAACTATCCTATACTTCCAGATTCTTTCTCTAGAGCGTGTTTGAAAAAGGCTTTCTGCAAGATGTGCGTCACAATTTGTGGGAGATTTCGCCCGGATGAGGGCGCCGTAGCGGGCTACGGCAACCGAATTCGAGTGAAATATACCGCAAAGTGGGGCATGCAGATTGCAGGAATGATTTTTCAAACACGCTCTAAGCCAATCGATGTTCTGACAGCCTCCAAAAGGATACTCCCTTTCCCGGGAAGAAAAGGAGGTGCACTTGCAGCAGGCACCTCCATAATAGTATTATATGTATTTTTCAAAGATTCATTCACTTCGCAAGTTTTTCGCTTTTTTTCGTAACGCAGCACCGGCAGTAATTAGACGCCGATAAGATCCAGAGAAAAGCAGGAATGATAATAGCAAGAACGCCCGTATTCCATACCATATGAAGCAGCATGGCTACCAATGTGCAAAAAGGAAGTACCTTTCCAGTCAGCAGATAAGTCTTATAGCTTGCTTCGTAAATTTCTTCCTTCTCTGCTTCGTCACAGCTTGCAAGCCACTGCTCCTGAAAGTTTATAGAAGTAGGATCACCTTTCTTATCCGGATAAATTCTCTGAACCAGCTTTATATAGCGAATCTGCCACATACCAAAATATCCAACCATTCCCACAAACACAACCAGTCCTGCTAAGAACATCCATATCTCACCGTCACTCTGGCTCTCAATATATTTCATAGAGTATCCTGGTGAAATAAGCAGCATCATAAGAACAGTTCCCACTGTACTCGCAATCATCCCCCAGCTGGAGGACACTTCAATATGATACTGCAATTCATGATATTCTTCATCCTCTGCATCCTGTATCTGGCTTCCCATTCTCTTCATCTTTCCAAAATGGATCTCACAGATCATAATACAGATCGCACCGCAGATACATTCCAGCAGCACTGTATGATCACGTACAGCCAAAAGAAATGCATTCATCCCATGCCCAATAGCTGCTATAGAATTCTCCCCAGTGTATGATGTAACAAAGCCAAAAATTCCTCCAACAACACCACCAGCCAGCATAATCAGTACCATTTTTAAATAGGAATTCATTTTCTTCTTAGATTTTCCCTTATTCATCTTCTCCATCCTCCGTATAAGTAAAAATATCTTCCACTGTCACCTGACAGATCTTCGCCAGCTTCAAAGCCAGCGTCACTGAAGGTGAATAGTCTCCCCTCTCAATCAGGCTGATCGTCTGTCTGGACACACCAGCCAGTTTCCCCATGTCCGCCTGATTGATTCCAAGCCTGGCACGATATTCCTTCAATCGATTCTCCAGCGCCATTTCAAAGGCTCCTTTCTCATTCGTAGTGTATTCATTTTTTTGAAATGACTTATTTCATTGTCATTATGACAAGTTTATTTGTCATTCCTTGTATTTGCATAATATCATTGACAACTTTACTTGTCAACAGGTTTTTTATATTTTCCCAAAACAACCTTGCAATCCTGTTATATCTCTACTGAAAACCGCTTTTCCAGTCTTTCTTCTGACATTATGCAAAAATATTTTCGAAATTTTCTATATTTTCCATCTATTCAACAGCTCTCACAATTGATATAATATTTTCAACAAATATGACAGCCGGGCTGGCATGTCAACTTGAAAGGAGAATCACAATGGCAGACGAAAAGAACATTGGTACCCCAGCAGAAGAGGAAATCGAGATCATCACCCTCACCGACGAAAACGGGGAAGACATGGATTTTGAGTTCCTGGATCTTGTTGAGTATGAAGGAAAGCGCTACGCAGTTCTTCTCCCACCTGTAGAGGACGTGGAAGGTGAGGACGAGAACGAAGATGAAGAAGTACTGATTCTTCAGGTTGAGGACGACGGAAATGAAGAAAACGAGAGCTATGTTTTCGTTGATGACGATGACATTCTCACCGCTGTTTTTGACATTTTCAAAGAGAAATTTAAAGACGAATTCGACTTCGCAGAAGAGTAAATTCACAAAAAGCTTTTAAGCAGCTGTACTCTATACAGTGTAAAAAGTTCCATCCCCCAACTTTTGACAAGATGTATGTCAGGATTTATGGGCGATTGTCGGAATAATTTTTTAAAACAGAATCTTGAGCAATAGAAAAAAGGTACCTGAAACCATTTCAAAGTACCTTTTTTCTGTCATTTTATTCTCATTTATAGCTTAAAATCAACCTACACTGCTTTTTTAGTGAATCTTTTTTAATTTTCACCTGTTTTTTCACCAAAACTCCAGCTCTGATTTACGCCAGACATTCATCCAAAATCTCCGCCATTTCATCGATATCCGCCTTGGTAATCACAAGCGGAGGCACAATACGAAGCACGTCGCTTCCTGCAGAAATAACCAGCAGTTTCTTCTCCAGAGCCTTCTTAACAATCTCTCCTACAGGTCGTCCTGCAATGACGATTCCCTGCATGAATCCCATACCTCTTCTTGCTGCAGCACACTCATGTTTTTCCACAAGTTCATCCAGTTTTTTTTCAAGATATGGGGTTAATTCCTGTACATGAGTAAGGATCATATCCTTCTCATAAATGTCAAAAACCTTGCTTACAGCCGCACATACAAACGGATTTCCGCCATAAGTTGTACCATGGTCTCCCGGCTTCAAAGAAGCCTGTGCAACCTTCTTACTCAACACAAATGCACCAACAGGAACACCGCATCCAAGCGCTTTTGCACAGGTCATAATATCCGGCTGTACACCGTATGCCTGCCATGCAAAATAATATCCGGAACGTCCCATTCCGCACTGGATTTCATCCAGAATAAGGAGAATATCTTTCTCATCACACAGTGCGCGAACGCCCTCCAGAAACTCTCTTTCCGCTGGATAAATACCGCCTTCTCCCTGTACAGTCTCCATAATAATTGCACATGTTTTATCTGTAACCTGGGCTTTTACACTCTCAAGATCATTGAAATCAGCAAATTTCACACCACCCATGAGCGGCTCAAAAGGCTCACGGTAATGTGCATTTCCAGTGACAGAAAGTGCTCCAATAGATCTGCCATGGAAAGAATGATTCATGGCAATGATCTCATGATCTGCATGTCCGTCACGTTCATAAGCATACTTTTTCGCAGCCTTTAATGCACCTTCAATAGCCTCTGTACCACTGTTTGTAAAGAAAGCCTTGTCCATGCGGCTTGCATTTACCAGCTTTGCGCCAGCTTCGATAATTGGCTCATTGTAATACAAATTAGAAATATGAGTCAGCTTATCAATCTGTTCTTTCAGCGCTTCATCATATCCAGGATAATGATATCCAAGCGAATTTACAGCAATTCCTGCTGCAAAATCCAGATATTTGGAGCCTTCAGAATCAAAAAGGTGCACACCCTCTCCACGTTCAAAAACAACAGGAAAACGATTATATGTATGAAGAATACTGGACTCCGCTTCTTCCATCTGATTATTCATGTTCATGGTAATATTTCTCTCCATCCTCTCTTAAAATAGCAGTTCCGATACCTTTGTTTGTAAAGATTTCCAACAGTAAACTATGAGGAATTCTTCCATCAAGAATATGAACCCGGTTAACACCATGCTCAATTGCTTCAATACAGTTATTCAGCTTCGGAATCATTCCGCCGCCAACATATCCATCCTCGATCAGTTTTCTGGCATCCTGAATATGAAGCTCAGAAATCAGAGATGACGGATCATCTTTATCCCTATAAACTCCCTCAATATCAGAAAGAAATGCAAGCTTCTCTGCATGTACAGCCTCTGCAATTGCGCAGGCTGCATCATCTGCATTAATGTTATAGCTGTCATAATTATCATCAAATCCGATTGGAAAAACAATCGGAAGAAAATCTTTTTCCAGCAGATCATAAAGAATTTTCGGGTTTACTTCTGTAATATCCCCTACAAATCCAATATCCTCTCCATTGGAATATTTCTTCTTACATTTCAGCAATCCACCGTCTTTTCCACTGATACCAACAGCCTGTACGCCAAGAGATTCCACATGGGAAACAAGTTCTTTGTTTACTTTGGCAAGGACCATTTCTGCTATTTCCATTGTCTGGGAATCTGTTACCCGAAGACCATTGATAAACTTAGCCTCCATGCCTACTTTTCCAACCCATTTGCTGATTTCCTTGCCGCCACCATGTACGATAATTGGCTTAAATCCAACCAGTTTCAGGAGAACTGCATCCTTAATTACATTCGCCTTCAATTTTTCATCCAGCATAGCACTTCCGCCATACTTTATTACAACAATTTTACGGTTAAAACGCTGTATGTAAGGAAGCGCCTCAATCAGTACCTCTGCCTTATCAAGATATTTCTGATTTACCATTTTTTCTCTTAACCTTTCTTTCCTATATCTTTATGTTACAAAAGTCCTACAACTGCATGCCTTTCAGTCTTCCTCTGGCATCTAATTTACACACTCTCAAGCTTTAATATCAAGAACGATAATCTGCATTAATTTTCACATAATCATAAGTAAGATCACAGCCCCATGCAGTTGCTTTTGCGTCACCCATCTTCACATCTGCAATAGCTGTTACCTCATCCTCAGACAGGATTCTGGTTGCCTCTGCTTCATCATATCCTGTTGAAACACCGTTCTCAATAATCTTTAATTTTCCTGCGCGGCTCTCAAAATACAGGTCAACTTTTTCCGGATCAAACTGCACTCCAGAGTATCCCATAGCGCACAAAATCCGTCCCCAGTTTGCATCGTGACCATAAATTGCAGCCTTTGTAAGAGAAGAAGTTACTACGGATTTGCTAAGCGTAACTGCATCTTCTTTTGTCTTAGCGCCCACAATTTTCACTTCAAAAAGTGCAGTCGCACCCTCTCCGTCACCTGCAATTTTCTTTGATAAACAGGTATTAATATAATTCAAAGCCTCCATAAATTTATCAAAATCAGCACCCTCTTCTGTGATCTCAGGGTTGCCTGCCATGCCGTTTGCAAGGAGCAGAACAGTGTCATTTGTGGAAGTATCGCCATCTACAGAAACCATATTAAAGGTATCTTTAATATTTGCACTTAGTGCTTTTTGAAGCATTTCCTTGGAAATTGCAGCATCTGTTGTGACAAATCCAAGCATGGTACACATATTAGGATGGATCATTCCGGATCCCTTGCACATACCGCCAACTGTTACTGTTTTTCCACCAATTTCGATCTGTACAGCAACCTCTTTTTTTACGGTATCTGTAGTCATGATAGCCTTGGCTGCCTCTGTTCCGGCCTCTAAAGAACCGTCAAGCTTCGGAGCCATAGCCTTTACACCATTTACAATTCTGTCAATCGGAATCTGCATTCCAATCACGCCTGTAGATGCAACCAGCACGCTATCTGCAGGGATTCCAAGTATCTCAGAAGCTGCATCAGCAGTCGCCTTACAATAGCCATATCCTTCTGCTCCGGTACATGCATTTGCAATACCGCTGTTGCAGATCACAGCCTGTGCAGATGGGTGATTATAGACCACATTCTGATCCCATTTTACCGGAGCTGCCTTCACCACATTTGTTGTAAAAGTGCCAGCTGCAACACATGGAACTTCACTGTAAACCATGGCCATATCTGTACGGCCTTTGTATTTAATTTCTGCCGCTGCTGCTGCTGCTTTGAAACCCTTTGCTGCGGTAACACCACCTGTAATTATTTCCATATTGATACTCCTCCTTTGCCCAATCAGGCAAATTATATGTTTATTTTTCGATGTAACTCAGTCCTGAACCATGCCCGGAGCCTGTCTCCAATTTCACTTTTACGGATACATCGGAACCTGTAATAATCCTTCCGCTTCATCAAATCCAAATATCAGATTCATATTCTGAACTGCCTGTCCGGCAGCACCTTTTACCAGGTTGTCAATAGCTCCCATCATGATGATTCTGTGGGTTCTCGGATCGATCTTGAAGTTCACATCCACGTAATTACTGCCCTCTACCCACTTTGTCTGCGGACACACATCCTTATCCAGAACCCTCACAAATGTCTCATTCTCATAGCATGCATCATAAGCAGCTTTTACTTCTTCGTAGGTCACATCCTTTGTCAGGGAAGCGTATGCTGTAACCAAAATGCCTCTGTTCATTGGAACAAGATGCGGGGTAAAATTAATGGTCACTTCCTGTCCGCAGGCATATCCTAACTGGTCTTCGATCTCTGGTGTATGTCTGTGTGTGGCAACACCGTAAGCCTTGATATTTTCATTTACTTCACAATAAAGATTATCAACCTTAGCCCCTCTTCCAGCACCCGTTGTTCCGGATTTAGCATCAATAATAATCGTGTTCGGATCAATCATTCCGGCTTTTAACAATGGGTAAATAGAAAGTGTAGAACAAGTTGGATAGCATCCTGGATTCGCGATCAGGCGGGCTTTTTTGATGTCCTCGCGGTTAATCTCACATAATCCATACACAGCTTCATCAATAAACTGAGGGGATTTGTGCTCAATTCCGTACCATTTTTCATATTTCTTCACATCTTTAATGCGGAAGTCTGCACTTAAATCAATTACTTTCGCTCTGGAAAGGATTCCCTCATTTACAAGAGAAGCACACAGCCCCTGCGGTGTTGCAGTGAAAATCACATCAACCTCATCTGCCAGAGCTTCCATGTTATCGTCCATACATTTTGCATCTACCAGCTTAAAAAAGTTCTGATAAATTCCTGCATATTTTTTATCAATGTAGCTTCTGGATCCATACCATGCTACTTCCACATTTTTATGTCCCAGAAGGAGACGTACAATTTCATTTCCCGCATAACCGGTTGCTCCAATAATTCCAGCTTTTATCATTTTAGTGTCCTCCATTATTATGGTGTCAAAAGCATGCTTTTTCAAACAGGCTCTAGAACTCATACTTGTTACTCTGTTCACTGGCAACAATGTCCGTTTTATGAACGGAGTGAACAGTAACATGTGCTTTATAAACAATGATGAATGAATTATACATCTTCTTTGCATATTATGCAATAGTCATTTTTTCCTTATTTTCCATTCAATCTATCTTTTTTTGTGCATTTCAACGCGTATTTACCTATTATATGATGCATTTTTATGCAAAGTTTTTATAAATTTTTTTCAAATTTACTATTGCATATTTATGAGTATTGTTGTATATTATTCTTTGTGAATAACGTACAGAACGTAAGAGCCGTTATCACGATGAATATTTATTCAAAATTTAATATGCTTTATAACCCTATCTGTTTCAGAGGGATAAAAGAAAAGAGGTAAATATTATGAAAGAAAAAGTTGTACTTGCATATTCAGGCGGACTTGATACCACAGCATTGATTCCGTGGCTGAAAGAAACATTTGATTATGATGTTGTCTGCTGCTGCGTTAACTGCGGACAGGGAAATGAGCTGGACGGACTTGAGGAAAGAGCAAAGCTTTCCGGAGCTTCCAAATTATATATTGAGGATATCGTAGATGACTTCTGCGACAACTATATTATGCCGTGTGTTGAGGCAGGTGCTGTATATGAGCACAAATATCTTCTTGGTACTTCCATGGCACGTCCTGCTATTGCCAAGAAACTGGTTGAGATCGCAAGAAAAGAGAACGCTGTTGCAATCTGTCACGGCGCAACTGGTAAAGGAAATGACCAGATCCGTTTTGAGCTTGGAATCAAAGCTCTTGCACCAGACATCAAGATCATTGCTCCATGGCGTATGACAGACGTTTGGACCATGCAGTCCCGTGAAGACGAGATCGCGTTCTGCCAGGCTCATGGTATCAACCTTCCATTCGATGCAAAACACAGCTACAGCCGTGACCGTAACCTGTGGCACATCAGTCATGAGGGACTTGAGCTTGAGGATCCGGCGCAGGCTCCAAACTATGATGATATGTTAGTACTCAGCGTAACACCTGAGAAAGCTCCGGATAAAGAGACCGAAATCACCATGACATTTGAGGCAGGTGTTCCAAAGACCTTAAATGGAAAGGCAATGAAAGTTTCCGAGATCATCACAGAACTGAACAAGCTTGGCGGCGAGAACGGAATCGGCATTATCGATATCGTTGAGAACCGTGTTGTAGGTATGAAATCCCGTGGTGTTTATGAGACTCCTGGTGGAACAATCCTTATGGAAGCACATGAACAGCTTGAGGAGCTGATCCTTGATCGTGAAACTCTGGAAACCAAGAAGAAACTTGGCAGCCAGCTGGCTCAGGTTGTTTACGAAGGAAAATGGTTCACACCACTTCGTGAGGCAATCCAGGCATTCGTAGAGTCCACACAGAAATATGTAACTGGTGAAGTAAAATTCAAACTTTATAAAGGCAACATCATCAAAGCCGGAACCACTTCTCCATACAGCCTTTACAATGAATCTCTTGCTTCCTTCACAACAGGTGATATGTACGATCACCATGATGCAGACGGATTCATCACTCTGTTCGGTCTGCCGCTGAAAGTTCGTGCAATGAAGCTTGCAGAAGTAGAAAGTCAGAAACAGACCAACGACTGATCTTCATAAAAATAAGCAAAAAATATCTCCGGAAGTTCTTAATCCTCCCGGAGATGTTTTTTTGCAGCTTTTTTGTTTTATGTAAACCAATTATTTTCCAGCGCTTATTTTATTTAGCAACCAGCGCTCATTAAAAATTTTCTCAACTGATTTTTACCTTCTTCTGCTCCAGCCTCTCAGACACCCATTCCTTAAACAATGTATAAATTACAGACACCAACGGAATAAAAATCAGCATTCCCACAATTCCCATAAGATTTCCGCCCAGAGTCACTGCAACCAGTACCCAGATTGCCGGCAGTCCCACAGAGTTTCCAACTACGTGAGGATAGATCAGATTTCCCTCAATCTGCTGCAGGATCAAGAACAATATAAGAAATGCCAAAGCTTTCAGAGGACTTACCATCAAAATCAGGAAAAATCCCACCCAGCATCCAATAATTCCGCCAAACACAGGAATCAGCGCCGTAAAACTGATCAGCACTCCGATCAGCATTGCATATGGAAATCTTCCGATCGTCATGGAAACAAAGAACATGCTTCCCAGGATCACCGCCTCTATGCACTGCCCGGTAATAAAGCTTGAAAACACCTTACTTGCCAGTGTACAAACATGTCCCAGATATTCCACTGTTTTCACAGGTAAGATCGCATAAGCTGCTTTCAGGACCTGCCTGCCCAGCTTCTCTTTCTGAAGGAGCACATAACAGGAAAACACAAAACCAATTGCAAAATTCATAGCCATGCTCACCAGTCCCATAGTCACGGTAATAGTGGAGGATACCAGATTGTCCGCCCCACTTCTCAAAACGCTCACAATAGAATCAATAATTTTCTGCGGATCAATTTCTATGGTAGATGCCCATTTCACAATTTCAGAATCACTCTGGAAGGTATCTGTCAGCCATTTCTGAACTAACGGAATATCTTCTTCCACCTTTTTCACAACATTTACCAGAGTTCTTCCAAGCTCCGGTGCCACAATCAGTACTACAACGAGAATCGCCAGCACCACCAGAAC
>NZ_JBCOME010000058.1:0-25464 GCF_040924365.1 Ruminococcus sp. 1001136sp1_2201st1_G3_2201SCRN_220225
GTTCTGGTATCTTCAGGAGCCATCGCTGTTGGAGCAGCAGCTCTTGGATTTAAAGAGAAGCCACAGGAGCCTCGTCAGAAGCAGGCGTGTGCAGCGGTTGGACAGGCCAGACTTATGATGATTTACCAGAAGCTGTTTGGAGAATACAATCAGATGGCAGGTCAGATCCTGATGACCAAAAATACCATGGTAAACAACGCCAACCGCAAAAATGCAGAGAACACGTTTAATGAGCTTTTATCCATGGGTGTGATCCCTATTGTTAATGAGAATGACTCTATTTCCACCTATGAGCTTCAGTCTCTGGAAAAATTCGGAGACAACGATACCCTTTCTGCAGTGGTAGCTGCTCTTATAGGGGCAGATCTTCTGATCCTTATGTCAGACATAGACGGACTTTTTACAGATGATCCGAATACAAATCCAGATGCGAAATTTATTGACATGGTAGAAACATTGGACGATGAACTTCTTAACATGGGAAAATGCTCCTCCGGAAGCAAAGTGGGCACTGGAGGAATGGCTACCAAGCTTACAGCTGCCAGAATTGCCACAGCTGCCGGTACAGACATGGTAATTGCCAATGGCGGCGATTTTCATAATATTCACCGCATTGTGGAGGGCGACCCCTGCGGTACATTGTTTGTTGGAAAGAAAAAGGAAGAGTTTTTCCTGATCGATTATATTGAAAAATTGCTGTAACTGTTCAGTATCTTCACAGTTACAATTGCTTTAAGTTTTTGTATAAATTAAAATTACATAGAACATTCTCAGGAGGAGTATATTATGGACAGCACAAAAATCGACAGAATCAACACCCTTCACCATAAGGCACAGAGCGTAGGCCTTACAGAAGAAGAGAAAAAAGAACAGGCAGAGCTGCGCAAGGAGTATATTGCCACCATTAAGATGAACCTTAGAAATCAGCTGGATAATATTGATGTAAAGGAAGCCGATGGTACGGTTGTGAATCTTGGAGAAAGATATGGAAGAAAAAAGACTCATTAGAAAGCAGATTTTTGCAGCCAGAAAGCAGTGCAGCGATGCGCAGGTAGAAGAATGGAGCCATCAGATTACAGATCAGGTGCTGAAACTCTCAGAGTTTGTGAAGGCTAAGCATATTCTGGCTTATGCAGATTACAATCATGAAGTAATGACCAGATATATCATTGAGGAAGCCTGGAAAGCAGGAAAAGAAGTGGCAGTCCCGAAGGTTGTGGGAAAGGATATGATTTTTTACCGCCTTACTGATTTTTCTCAGCTAGAGCCTGGATATTTTGGAATTCCGGAGCCTGTCAGAGGCGAGATCGTGAAGTGGGAGGATGCTCTTATGGTCATGCCTGGTGTAGCTTTTGATCCTGAGAACAACAGAGTGGGATATGGCGGCGGCTTTTATGACCGCTTTTTAGAAAAACATCCTGATATTACCAGACTGGCAGTGGCTTTTGATTTTCAGATCCTTGATCTGGTGCCCACAGAACCTACGGACATTTGTCCTCAGATCATTGTGACACAGAGTAAAGTTTACCGGAGGGAGGACTTATAAATGAATGAAATGCTGGAAACTCTTGGCAGGAATGCCAAAGAGGCAGAAATCGTTCTTCGAAACCTTGATACAGCTAAGAAAAATCAGGTTCTGGAGGCTGTTGCAGACAGCCTTGTTGCAGATTCGAAAGCACTTCTTACAGCAAATGCCATTGATGTAGAGAATGGCAGGAAGAATCAGATGCCAGAAGGACTGGTAGACCGTTTGATGTTGACAGAAGCCAGAATTGCAAGCATGGCAGAGGGGCTTCGTCAGGTTGCGGCACTGGAAGATCCTATCGGGGAAGTGACCGGGATGAAAAAACGTCCCAACGGACTTCTCATTGGACAGAAGAGAGTCCCTCTTGGAGTGATCGGAATCATCTACGAGGCAAGACCAAATGTGACAGCAGATGCTTTTGCCCTTTGCTTTAAAACTGGCAACGTGGTGATCTTAAAGGGTGGTAGTGATGCCATCCATTCCAATACTGCTATTGTGGATTGCATCCGCAGAACCCTGGATGAGAATGGAATTACGAAAGATGCGATCCAGCTGATCTCTGATACTTCAAGAGAGACTGCCGGAGAATTCATGAAGATGAATGAATATGTGGATGTACTGATTCCACGAGGAGGCAAAGGTCTTATTAAAGCAGTAGTAAATAACAGCACGATTCCTGTAATCGAAACTGGTACCGGAAACTGCCATATTTATGTGGATGAGAGCGCAGATCTTCAGATGGCGGCAGACATTGTGATGAATGCCAAGACACAGCGGGTGGGTGTCTGCAATGCCTGTGAGTCTCTTCTGGTGCATGAGAAAGTGAAGGATGCTTTCCTTCCGGTTCTTGCAGAGCGCCTTCGGACAAAGAATGTGGAGATGCGTGCTGACGAGGAAGCGAAGGCTTTGATCCCAGACGCAGTCACTGCCACTGAGGAAGACTGGGGTACAGAATATCTGGACTATATACTTTCTATAAAAGTAGTTGGATCTGCAGATGAAGCGATTCGCCACATCAATCGCTACAATACAGGCCATTCAGAGGCAATTATTACCAGAGATTACAACAATGCCCAGAAATTCCTGGATGAAGTAGATGCAGCTGCTGTATATGTGAATGCTTCTACAAGATTTACGGATGGTTTTGAGTTTGGTTTTGGTGCCGAGATCGGAATCAGCACCCAGAAGCTTCATGCCCGTGGCCCCATGGGACTTCTGGCACTTACTTCCACAAAATATATCATTTATGGAAACGGACAGATTCGTCCTTAGGTTTGATTTTTGAACTGAGATATGTTATACTAGACTTCGATGTTAATATTTAATATGGGGGACTCATTTATAAGGAGGACTTTTTAAAATGAAGAAAAAGCAACTTTTGGTATTCATTATGGCGGGAAGCCTTGCAGCCGGAATGTCTCCGGTGACAATGGCATTTGCAGAGGCAGATACCCAGACCGTGACAATAGAGGACACAGTAGCTGTTGCCGCAGAGTCAGAAGAAGGAGAAGCAGCAGCTGAACCAGTGCAGGATATTTCAGATGCCGCAGCAGATACACCTGTGGAAGAACCTGCACAGGCAGCAGATACGCCGACTGCAGAACCAACCCAGGCAGCTGCAGATACACCGGCAGCAGAACCAACCCAGGCAGCTGCAGACACACCGGCAGCAGAACCAGCTCAGGCAGCGGATGCGGTTGTGGATGATGGCTTTAACAGCGGAGATACTGCTGAGCTGACTTTGGAGGAAGAGGAGAGTGCTACCCCTACTCCTGAGACCACTGGTCAGATTATCCTGAAGGCAGCAGATGGAACCCAGACATCCTATTCCACATTAGCAGAGGCAATTGCGGCAGCCCCGGTTAATATTGGCAAGGATGGTGAAGTTACCCAGATCCTTGTAACCGGAACTGTAGAGATCAGTGAGACTGTTGTGATCGATCAGAATAAGAATATCTCTATTGCAGCAGCTGCGGATGGAACTACTATTAAACGTGCAGCCGGATTTTTAGGAGATATGTTTAAAGTAAAAGATGAGTCCACTTCTTTCCAGTTTGGTACAGGCAAGGAGGGTGAGACTGTTTTAAGTCTGACTGTAACAGGAGCACTTGACCAGGGGGATGCAACAGGCTCCATTATTTCTGTGGAGGGCGGTTACTTCGGATTGTCCGATGGTGTAACCCTGACAGGAAACAGAACCAGTGCGCCGGGAGCTGCAATCTGTAATTCTGGCGGAAGCATCGGACTGGCAGGTGGTACTATCACAGGAAACCAGTCTGAAGGTATTGTAAATGAAGCTGCTGAAATTACAGGTGGAGCTATTTACAGTCTGGGCGAGATCCGTGTTTCCGGCGCCGTAATTGTAAAGGATAACAAGGACGATGGTCTTAATGATAACAGTATTGTTTTAGGCGGTGATAACGCATGTATCGCAGCAATTGGCCAGCTTGCTGAAACAGCAGACCTTCAGGTAAGAAGAAGTGACGCAGCTGCCGGAAAGATTATTGTAAAGGTCGGTACGGATGCGAATGGTACTGCACTTACTACTATGGAGAATATTCTGGCACATGTTCATTATCTGGACACTACAGAGTATACCATTAACAACCAGACTGGAGCACTTGAGTCTGTTACAGCTCCTGTTAGTACTATGACGCTGACCGCAGATTCTATTTCCTGGAATAAGGCGTATGAGCATACTGTTGATCTGACCTTCCATACCAATGATGCTGGTGTTGGAGGAAGATATTATGTGACCTGGGTGAAGAAATCTGATTCTACACCTGGATTCGAAGCAGTAAAGAGCAATTATAAGAGCTCTGGAGATATTGCAAGCTCTGCAAGTGTACAGTTGACAGATGTAGCTTATGATACAGCCATTAAAGTAGTTGTATATGCTGAGGATTCCAAGGGACTTGAAGCAGTTGCGCCACTTGTACTTACATTAAAGGCGAAAGCAAGCACTCCCACAGAAACTCCGATTACTACTACACCGACGCCAACTACTCGTGCAACCATTAACCCGTCTGTCAGCGAAAGCAAGGTAACAGGTCTTGAAAAAGCACTGGCATTCTACCCGAAGCAGATGTACAATTTCACAGTAACTGGCGCCGGAACTGACAATACAAACCCGATCAAAGGTGATACCAAGTGGATCCCGTATGGCTGGAGCATGTCCGCGAAGAACATTGACACCGGATATCAGAAGAGCTGGTCTATCGGAAATGTAAATGGTATCAAGCAGGCGAAGACCTTTAGAATGTATATCTTCTTCCAGAAGTACATATACAATGGATCCGAATGGGAAGCTACCGGCGTGAAGGAAGCTCTCCCTACAGAATTTAAGTCCAAGGCAATCGACTTCACAGTAACTCCATCCGGCACAATCACGCCAACTGCAACAGCCGGTTCTGGTTCCGGCGGTTATGATTATAACGGAACAGGTAGCGGCGATGGAGATGGAACAGATGGCGATGATGCAGAGAACCATGACGGAACAGACAGCGATACCGGTTCTACATCTGCAACAAACGCGAGAACAGCCGATAACTCCCCGATTGCCACTATGATGATGCTTGCAAGTCTTTCTCTGGTAGCTGGAGGTTATGTTATCGTCAGAAAGAGAAAAAAAGAAATCTAAGAAAATCTATGGCATATGAATAACCATGCATTTTGATCAGAAGTTTTTCTGACAGCAAAATAATAAGAAACATACATTAGGCAGGTCTTTTGACCTGCCTTTTTGCATATAATAATACAGGCAGCGGGGGGACAGGCTATAGCGTGTAAAAAAAGGCCTTCTGCAAGATGTACGTTACACTTTGTTGGAATGATTTTTCAAACACGCTCTAGAGATGAAATGCCGCCTGAGTTTTTTCCTGCTGCAGGAGGTAAAATATGTTGTCAGAAAGCGTATTGTCAGCCAGAAAAGAATTGTTCCCACAGAATAAAACGGCTGTCAGTGACATGCCGAAAGTAAATATACAAAAGAAAGTACAACCGACAGATGCAGATATGGTACAAACATCGCTGTCATTTGAAAACATATATTATTCTTTATGGGAAATAGCTGGACGCTACAGCAGCTTTTGCCAGTTTCGCGTGATTGGAAACAGTCATGACGAGAGAATGATCCCAATGCTGGAAGTTGGCACCGGCGCACAGATGATCTTCTGTGTGGCTGGAATTAATGGAACTCAGGCTCTTTTGCCGGAACTTCTTCTGAAAATGGCAGGAGAATACTGCAGGGCCTACGAATGCGGCTGGAAGCTGGATGAATTTTATGAAGTGAAAAAACTCCTTGATAAAATAAGGATCTGTCTGATTCCGATTTTAAACCCGGATGGTTATGAAATCCGCCAGAATGGCTTTGGTGCTATTCGAAATCCAGTTTACCGTCAAATGCTTCGTATGCAAAGCATTCCTGCTGAGGATTTTGGATATAATGCCCGTGGAATGGATATTTCACATAATTTTCCAACGGTTCATTATATCCGTTCACGTATGGGAGAGGAACCAGCCAGCGAGAATGAGACAAAGGCATTGATCCGGATCATTCAGGAATATGATGGAAGAGGACTTTTGACGTTTGCTCAATCCGGAAGGGAAATCATTTATTATCACTGTCAGCAGGGAGTGGGAAGTCTTCCGAAATCCTACCGGCTGGCAAGACATATGCAGAAATCTTCTTCCTATCATCTGGAAAGGGAACAGATGACCGAATCGGCCAGGGAAAAATTTAAGGGAATGGGAACCCCGGAACAATACTATATTCAAACGAAAAAACAGCCGGCATTTCGTATTAAAGTACCAGCTCAAAGCGGAAATGGAAGAGGCGTTGAAGAGGATAAAAAGGCAGTATATGAGGAAATACATTTGCTTCCATTGGAATATATATTTTCATTAGACAATTAAATGTTATTGTTTGCAGGTGAGCTTTTGTAAAATAATTACCGGAGAAAGCTGGCCGGTAACCATAAAAGGAGATGTCCGAAATAATCGAAACATCTCCTTTTAGTATATGATTTGTTTTTTGGCGTTTACGAAACGCATAGAAGATTGCCATGCGCATCCGAAATGATTATTTTTCGGAAGTAGCAGTTTCCGGTCTTTCGTATTTCCTGCGGATATCTTTCATGACAAAAAGATAGGAAACACCGGTAAATACTGCTGCTGTAACCCACGCTGCCGGGTCACAGAAGCATGCAAGTGCATAACTTCCTACCGCCATGGAAATCATTGCTACAACCAGACGTGCAACCAATTCAGAAACACCACCCATCATAGGCAGGAATCCATATCCGCAGCCCTGCATGGTATTTCGGAATACGAAAATACTGCTTAAAGGAATGTAAAAGATCACACTCATATAAATGTAAGTTTTTGCCCATGGAAGCATGCTGTTCATATCCACATTTCCAGTGAAGAAAAGTCCAAGAGCTGGTTTCAGAAGAATACAAACCAGCACGGCTGCTGCAAGAGCATATACAACAGAAGCTTCCAGAGACGCTTTAACACCCTGGCGGATTCTCTTGATATCACCCTTTCCGAAGTTCTGTCCACTATATGTCGCCATAGTCTGTCCCATAGCCATCATTCCCTGGGTTACCAGGTTCTGCACCTTGCTGGCTGCCGTAAAAGAGGCAACGGCATCGGAACCGAAAAGATTGATGGCAGATTGCATGACCATAGTACCGGAAGCTGTAATTGCAAACTGCAATGCCATAGGAATTCCCATAGCCAGCTGGTTACGGCTCTCCTGGCCGTGAAGCCTCCAATGTCTTCTGTTTGGGGCAAGAGAAGGCATACGTATATAGATGTAGACCAAACAGAGTATTGCGGAAACGCCCTGAGAAATAATGGTTGCCCATGCTGCTCCGGCAACGCCCATTTTAAAATTGATAATCAGTACCAGATCCAGAATTACATTTAAAGCTGCGGAAAATACAAGAAATACCAGCGGAATCTTACTGTTTCCAACTGCACGCAGGTAAGAGGAAAACAGGTTGTAAAAAATAGTGGCGATGATTCCGGCGCTGATGATCATAATGTAGGTATATGCATCCTGAAAAATGTTGTCAGGTGTGTTCATCAGCTTCAGAAGAGGGCGCATGCCCAGCAAACTTAAAGAACTGATGATTACGGTAAAAATCAGGGAAAGAAGAATTCCGTTAGCTACACTGATCTTTACCCCTTCGGTATCTTTGGCTCCGAAGCGCTGAGCGGTGAGTACGGAGAAACCAGCTGTGATTCCCTGCGAGAAGCCCACAGTAAGAAACATGATCGTTCCGGTGGATCCGACTGCCGCAAGGGCATCCGCGCCTACATAGCGTCCTACAATAATCGTATCTGCCATATTATAGAGCTGCTGAAAAATGTTTCCAATAATAAGAGGAAGCATAAATTTCAGGATTACCGGCAAAGGCCGGCCTTTTGTCATATCTTTTTCCATAAAAAACTCCTTATTGAGAAATATAGAAATCGTAAATAAAAAGTGTTACTAAATTACTTACATATTAGAGTGTGTCAGAGTCTGTTTGAAAAATCATTCCCACAAAATATAACGCACATTTTGCAGATTGCATTTTTTTACATACTCTGGAAGCGAAAATTATTTTATCACACTGCGGATTATCTGTCACTATTTTATTTTTGACTATTTTAAAGGCATTTAATGCCATAATGATCAAGAAACCACACTTTTTCTCAAAAAATGTTTAGGAATTTTGACTGATATGTTGGTTTTGCTTGCTATTTGCTCTCATAAATGGTAAAATCAAATATAGCGTGAAGATATTTTTTTGAAAGAGAGGCATTCATATAAATGGCAAATGAACATGGAGAACAGATCAGAATCGTGCAGGAGACTGTGGCTGGTAAGGAGATTACTTTTGCCCATGTAATGGGAGGACCGGCACCGATCATTTATCAGAAGCTTGGGTTGAATCCGCAGCTGGATTATCGTTCCTCTGCAATTGGAATCATGAATATGACACCTCCGGAATCCGCAGTTATCGCTTCTGATATTGCGGTGAAGAGCGGTAATGTTTATCTTGGATTTGCAGACCGGTTTACAGGGACTTTGATCATTACAGGAGAGATTTCTGATGTAATGTCTGCAATGACTGAGATCGTAAATTATTTCCGGGATTCTCTGGGATATGTGGTCTGCAATATTACGAAACGATAGGAAGTAGAAGCATGGAGCGAATAACGAAGGAAGAGCTGCTGGAAATGCTATTCCATGATGATTATGAACATCTGAAGGGGAAGAAGCTTCGTATGACTCGTGTGCGTGTACCGGGAAAGGAAGTTTGTCTTGCCCATGTGATCAGTCCTTCCCAATCTTGTATTTATGAAAATCTGGGACTGCATATTGGAGTTCATGAGGGGGAAGACCACACAGGAGAATCCATTGGTCTGATCCGTTTTACTCCCTGGGAAGCGGTTGTGGTAGCTGCAGATGTTGCCATGAAGAGTGCAGATGTACAGATCGGGTTTATGGATCGTTTTTGCGGTTCTCTGATCATTACAGGAGGATTGTCCCAGGTGCAGACTGCTGTGGAAGAGGTCGTACGTTTCTTTGACAGAGAGTTAGGCTTTAAAACATGTGCGGTTCACAGAAGCTGACAGATACCTTATGGCTGCGGGAACAGCAGCTTATGGATACGATATTATGATATGCAAATGTAAAAATAATGCACTGCTGTATTTTTACAAGTAAGGTTTATTGAAAACAGGGGAAATACAATTCGATGAAGAAAATTTTTTTGATGGGAAGAAGTGAGGCCGGCAAGACCTCACTGACGCAGGCACTAAAAGGCGAGGAGCTTCATTATATAAAAACACAATATACCAATTCCAATGACGATACCATTGACTCTCCGGGGGAGTATGCAGAGTCAAAAAGATTCAGTGTAGGACTTGCATGTTTTTCCTTTGAGGCAGATGTGGTGGCAATTGTGCAGGCTGCAGATGAGCCATTTAATCTGTTTGGTGCAAGCTGCCGCTCTTTTATCCTTCGTCCTCTTATTGGCATTATCACAAAAATTGATTCACCATATGCCAATATCCCTATGGTGAGACAATGGCTGATCAACGCTGGATGTGAACGCATTTTTATGGTGAATAATGTGACCAGAGAGGGAATTGATGAGTTGATGGAATATCTGCAGGAGGATACCCCGAAGCTTACATTGGAACAGGCGAAATTCAAACAGAGCCTTGGTCTGAACGAGTGGGATCCTCTTCCAGAGGGAGTGGCTTATCCGGAAGAAAAAGAGAATATGCTATAAAAAATTCCCATTCAGATTTTCCTGTTATCTGGATGGGAATTTTTATATGGTATGTTGCATATGTAAATTACGGTATTAAAGAAATGTACTGCTTTAACAGACAGAGGGTTAAATCCGGAACCGCCTGGGCAGCCGGAATCCCCACTGACGGTTCACCGATCATATTATATCAGATATTGGTGCAATAATTAGAAAATAGGTTAGCAACCACCAGTTGAACTTAAAATCTATGGTTTCGATATTCCCGGGGACTGCATCCCTTTATTTTGGCAAAAACTTTGGAATAATAATTGGGGTCTGAAAATCCAGCCTTGTCAGCCACCGCGCTGACAGGCTGGTCATCCTGCAAAAACTCCAGGCTGCGCTCGATCCGATATTCCTGCAAAAAGGCAAACAAGGTAGTATTCATATGACGTTTAAAAAGCCGGGTACATTCGCTTTCACACAGGTGGATGTGTCCGGCGATGTCATTTAAGGTGATCTTATTTTGATAATTTTCTTCTATGTAGGACAGAATCTTCTTGATTCGGTCGTATTCCAGAGAGTTTTCCCTGGAAGCCTGGGGTTCGTAGGTAATATGCTCCAGAAGAAGCCGCCACATGGATTGCAGGCAGATGGTAATGTCCAGCTCATAAAAATCCGGTTTCTTTTCATCCAGATCAATAATGCGGAGAAGATATTCGCGAAAAGGCTTGTGCCAGGGCTCACTCTGGTCGATACAGATGGCAGGGAGCATAGAATCCTGAATGACAGGATCTACATATTTGCTGTTGACAGTGCTTTGGAAAAATCCATAAATCAGCCTGGAATCAAAAGTTACAGGAATATAAGCGCAGTCCTTCTGATTTTCCATTGTGCCAGAGTGAAGGGCACCGGAGTTGTTAAATACAATATCTCCTTCTTTTAAGTGGTAAACTATATGGTTGACCTTGTAGCACATAGTGCCTTTTTGCACATAAGTAATCTCTATTTCCGGGTGCCAGTGCCACATAAAGGAACCAGACTCATATTCTGAAAGTTTCTGGTAGCTGACCAGAAATGGAAACTGTTCATTGCCGTGCTGTTTTAATTCTTTTTGAAACTGATTGGTTATGATCTGCATGCCAAACCTCCCGAGAAAAAATTTCATATCCTGTGGACTGTATAGAATTCCATATGTTCAAAAATAGAGAACTACAATAAAACGCATAAATTTACCTGTATTATACATCTGTTAAAGATAAAAACGCAATATATTACTTGTTTTTCGCAAGTTATTTAAGGTAATGCAAAGGAAATGCATGTAAAATGAAATTAACTTGATGAGAGATCCGGATAAGCACAGATGAAGCAGAAAATATGCACTGAGGCAGCTGGAGTACAGAATGTAAAATTATAACAATATTAACAAAAATAGGAGAATGAGACCATGAATTTATCAGAAAAAGCAAAACTTGAGAAAATCTATGGAGAGAGCAGTGCCTGCGTAGCTCGTTTCCAGAGTCTTGCAGACAACTTTGCCAGAATCTACAAACATGACCATGCAGATTTCTTTACTTCCCCTGGAAGAACAGAGATCATCGGAAACCATGTTGACCACAACGGTGGCAAGGTAATCGCAGGAAGTATCAATCTGGATACCATCGGCGCAGCTGCACCGAATGGAACCAACGTGATCCACATTACAAGTGAAGGCTACAGAGATGAGATCGTAGTTGATCTTGACAAGATCAGCAGAGCCAACTATCCGAAAGGAACCTTTGCCCTGGTTGCCGGTATGATGGAAGGTGCGAAGAAGAATGGCTTTCAGACAGCTGGTTTTGATGCCTATGTATGCACCAACGTGATCGCAGCAGCAGGAGTAAGTTCCTCTGCATCCTTTGAAATGCTGATCTGCGTAATCATCGATTACTTCTTTAACAACAGCAAGATGACTTACACAGACTATGCAAAGATTGGTCAGTACGCAGAGAACGTATACTGGGATAAAGCTTCCGGAATGATGGATCAGATGGCATGTGCAGTTGGTGGTCCGGTTCTCTTCGACTTTGCAGACAGAAATGATCTGAAATACAGCAAGCTGGACTTCTCCTATGGAAAATTTGGTCACAAACTGGTAATTGTAAACACTGGAAAAGGCCATGCAGATCTCAGCCAGGAATACTCTGAGATTCCAGGTGAGATGAAAGCAGCAGCCAAGGTACTTGGTGCAGAGCTTCTTCATGAGACTACTCTTGAAAATCTGCTTGCACATGTAAACGAGATTCAGGACGACAGAGCAATTCTCCGTTCCATTCACTTCTTTGAAGAGACTTCCCGTGTAGAACGGGCAGCAGAGGCAATTGGTAAGGCAGATTACGAGGAATTTTTGAAGCTGATGGATGAATCCGGAAGATCGTCCTGGGAACTGCTTCAGAACTGCTACTGCATGAAAGACTGCCACGAGCAGAAGATCCCGTTGGTTCTTGCTCTTACCCAGCTGTTCCTGAACAAGATCGGCGGCGGTATCTGCCGAGTACATGGCGGCGGATTTGCCGGTGTTATTGCAGCTGTTGTACCGGAAAATGAAATGGAGAATTATGTAGAATACATTTCCCAGTATGTTGGCAGAGAGAACGTTTATCCAATGGATATCCGCGCAATTGGAGCTGTTCACATTGGATAATGACAATATTCTGAGTTATCTGAACTAAAGGTGACCTTTTTCGCAGCAGCTTTTCGCTATGACAGCCAGTTTAGAACTTTTACAGTCTTTTTGTGTTACCGTATTTGCGTAATATATACATAAAGAATCTGGACATATTTCCTTCTGACGTGCTATATTGAGTCTATCACAGAATTTTCGGAAATAAAGGAAAATACGAAAGAAGGAGAATCAGATGGAAAGATTGATTTTTCATGTTGATGTGAACAGCGCTTTTCTTTCCTGGGAGGCAGCGAGCAGAGTAAAGGCAGGTGAGCCGGATCTGCGGGAAATTCCGTCTGCAGTAGGCGGTGATCCCAGGACACGTACCGGAATCATAGTTGCGAAATCCATTCCTGCCAAGAAATACGGAGTACAGACTGGTGAGCCCGTGGCAATGGCCCTTCGAAAATGCCCGAATCTGGTAGTGGTACCTAGTGATTTTCGCCTTTACACGAAGAATTCCCAGGCATTTAAAGCAATTTGTAAATCTTATGCTCCTGCAATGGAATCCTTTTCTATTGATGAGGTATTTCTGGACATGACTGGAACTTCCCTGATCTACCCGGATCCCATAGCAACAGCCTGTGAGATAAAGGATAAGATTTATCAGGAGCTTGGATTTACAGTAAATGTGGGAATTTCCACCAATAAGCTGCTGGCGAAAATGGCCTCGGACTTCGAGAAGCCAAATAAAGTGCACACCCTTTTCCCGGAAGAAATTCCGGCAAAAATGTGGCCTCTTCCCATCAGAGATCTGTTATTTCTGGGAAAAGCTTCGGAAAAGAAGCTGGTTGATTTCGGTATCCGCACCATAGGGGAACTGGCTCGGGAAAGGGAGTCCACTATTCAGACACTTCTGGGAGAAAAGACCGGACATCAGCTCTTCCAGTACGCCAGAGGCATTGACAATTCTCCGGTTTTGGAAGTGCCTGAGGAGAGTAAAGGCTTCAGCGTGGAGAAGACTTTCAATGATGATATTGTATCTATGGAGCAGATCCAGCCTATTTTATTGGAGCAATGCGATGTGGTAGCCACCAGAATGAGGCGGAAAGGAAAGAAATGTACCTGTATTTCTGTCACCTTCCGCACTCTGGATTTTAAGAATCGTTCCCATCAGATGAAGCTTGGAAGTGCTACGGATGTAACCGATGAAGTCTACGCAAATGCCAGAAAACTGTTCGCAGAGTTCTGGAAAGGGCAGCCATTACGTCTGATCGGTGTGGCACTCACCGGACTTACTGAGGACGGATTCGAACAGATGTCCCTGTTTGAGGACTGTGCGAAAAAGGAACAGCGCCAGAAGCTGGATGCAGCGATGGATGCCATCCGCATGAAATTTGGAAACGACAAGATCACCCGGGCCAGCATTATGAACAGCAATGCAGGAATCGGGCGAAAAGCCAAGGCGCAGATGGAAAACGAAGAAAATGGAAAAAGATTCTAAAAGAAATAGAAAAGAGAACATTGTCATTTCCTTTGCAGGGAAGTGCAATGTTCTTTTTTTTGCACAGGAAACACGGTTTTGTTCCTTATGTGAAAAAATATAAAAAAACACTTGACGAAAACACAATTCTAGTGTACTATACAACTATGACAGTAATGCAGAAAGAGAGGTAAACATGGAATATAATTCATCGCTGCCAATTTATCTCCAGGCAGCAAATTCTATAAAGCGGGATATTGTAACAGGTAAGCTGTCTCCTGGTGCGAAGCTTCCATCTGTGCGGGATCTGGCGGTAGAATATACCATTAATCCCAATACGGTCAGCCGCGTATATAAAGAATTGGAGATGGAAGGCGTCTGCTTTACCAGACGCGGGATGGGAACCTTCGTGACAGAAGATCCGGAACGGGTGCATCAGCTGAAGGAAGAGATGGCAGGAGCCCTGATCCGGGAATTCCTGGAAGGAATGGAGCAGCTTGGTTTTTCCAGAGCTCAGGCAATCGGACTTCTGGAGAAAGAACAGTCGGAATGACGAGGAGTGTATAAAAATGATCTTAGAGAGCAGAGAAGTAACGAAGAAATACGGCAGTAAGACTGCTGTGAATCAGGTATCTTTACAATTGGAGCCAGGCCTTGTATACGCCATGCTTGGCCCCAATGGAAGCGGCAAGACCACTTGGATGAAAATGGTGGCAGGACTTGTAAAGCCTACCAACGGTGAGATCCTTTATCAGGGAACTCCCATTGGAAAAGAGAGTAAAAAAGAAATTGCTTATATGTCCACGGAGCCTTATTTCTACAACTGGATGACAGTTTCAGATGTGGGAAAATATTATGAGGACTTTTTCGAAGATTTTTCCATGGAGAAATACAGACAGATGATTTCCCGCATGGAGCTTACAGAGGACATGAAAGCGAAGAAGCTGTCCTCTGGTATGATGGCCAAGCTGAAAATTGCAGTTACCATGGCAAGGGAGGCTAGGCTGTACTTGCTTGACGAACCGTTGAACGGCATTGACCTTCTTGCAAGAGACCAGATCATGAAGAGCATTCTGGAAGCCATAGATCCAGATGTGACACTGGTAGTTTCCAGTCATCTCGTAGACGAACTGGAACGTGTAGCAGATGCAGCCATTTTTATGAAAGATGGTATTTTGGCAAATCAGTGCATGGTAGAGGAGCTTCGGATTAATCAACACAAATCCGTAGTGGATCTGTACCGTGAAATCTATGGACATGGAGGAGAAGAAGTATGTTAAAGTTGATGAAATATGAGCTTCGGAAAACCGCATTTTCCAAACTGGTTCTGTTGGTGATCACAGCAGTTGCAGAAATTGCATTTTTAATAGGTGTATTTTGGAAAAAGGATAATATTCTGGCAATGGGAATTATTTTCCTGGTCATGTGTACAATATTTGGTGTTATCTACATTGGTATAGAGAGTGTAAATGTTCTCCATCGTGACCTGAATACCAAACAGAGTTATATGTTATTTCTCACACCAAAGAGCAGTTATCAGATTCTGGGAGCCAAGATCCTGGAAAATGGAATTTCCATTATCATGGCAGGCGCATTTTTTGCAGCGCTGGCAGCCATTGATGTGACAGTTGCAACTCTTTACATTGGCGGTCTGAAAGAGATGATCAATCTGGTGAGTTCCTTTATGGAAGTAAACTGGTCCGTGACTTTTACTCCGGCAGAAGCAGCTTTCTATTTCTTTGGTCTTCTGGCAAGCTGGATCGTCTTCATTGTGAATGCTGACCTGTCCGTGATCTTATCCGCCAGTGTCCTTGCAGGCAAAAAAGGCAGCGGCATCGCCGGCTTCCTTATCTTCCTGGTAATATCTTCTGTTATTGGGAAGCTGCTGGATCTCATTCCGGTTCTGAAAAGTATGGAACTTACTTTTGTCCTGTATATTGCAGCATCATTTGCCATTGCGGCAGTGCTGTATGTAATCAGCGGCTGGATCATGGAGAAGAAGCTGAGCGTATAATAGAAAACGCAGGATCAGAAGGTTAGAGCGTCAAAAAAGATCTATTTCAAAACAGGGCATTACCTGCTTCTCGTTGAGGAGTAAGTAATACCCTGTATTTTTTTACTTAATCAGGCGTTTTTTGAATTAGTACTGACCACTCTGGCCGCTCTGTCCTGCGGACATGGATCTTTCCTGCGCCTCGATCATCTTTTTAACCATATAACCACCTACACTACCATTCTGTTTGGAAGTAAGGTTTCCGTTGTATCCGTCTGTAAGCGGCACACCCAGCTCATTTGCAACCTCAAATTTGAAACGATTTAATGCGCCCTTTGCTTCTGGTACAGCTGCTTTGTTAGAAGAAGTATTGTTTGACATAATCATTTTCCTCCTTGGTTAATTGTTGTTTTGTTTGATGTTACATTGCTAGTATGTACTCTGACAATGAAAATACACTGGGAATAAATGGGGTGATCAAAAAAAGACAACAAAAAAAAATATGCCGGATAGCAAAATGTTTTAACTTGACGCTACATTCTCGGTGTAGAAATTCTTATATTGGGAGCATATCTTATTACAAGAACAAAAAATTGCATACACAAAAATAGAGATAGGAAACGGGACTTCGTACTTATAATATGAAATCTCCCTATCCGGAAGAATTTAACAGGCAGGCCATTGGACTTACTGCCAGCTTGCATTTTGCACCGACCCAGAAAGCAGCGGATGCACTGCTGAAAGAGGGTAAGGATCCAGAGCAGATTTTTGTCACAGGAAATACAGGAATTGATGCTTTGCACTATACGGTGCGAAATGATTTTTATCACCCGGAAACAGAATGGGCAAAAGACAGCAGACTGATTGCTGTGACAGCACACAGAAGGGAAAATCTGGGAGAACCCATGCGTGATATGTTCCGGGCTATACGCAAGATCGTGGAGGAATTTACAGATGTGAAGGTTATTTATCCTGTACATTTGAATCCGCAGGTCAGAAAAATCGCGGATGAGGAATTCGGTGGATGTGATAGAATACACCTGATCGAACCACTGGATGTGGTAGAATTTCATAACCTGATGAAAGCCAGTTATCTGATCATGACTGATAGTGGCGGAATTCAGGAAGAAGCTCCGGCATTGGGAAAACCTGTGCTGGTCATGCGAGATACAACAGAACGTCCGGAAGGTGTGGAAGCAGGAACCTTAAAGCTTGCAGGCACGAAAATGGAGGATATTTACAGAGAATGCAGGCAGCTTCTTACAGAACCTGAAATTTACAGAAGGATGAGTGAGGCCAGAAATCCTTATGGTGATGGGACTGCAAGTATCAAAATCAGAAAAATCCTGGAGAATATAGATGCATGAGCATAAACACAATCAATGCAAAAGAAAAGTAAAACATCGAAAGAACGTGATGAAACTTATTATATTTTGCATAACTGTGGGAATTTCACTTATGTTCATTTATTATCAGAACCTGAGAAAAGAAATAGATGCCCGGCAGAAATGGCTGGAAACAGTCTTGACCGGAGAAAAAAAGTGGATTCTTGAAAATCAGGGGCCTGAGGGTGAATTTTACATGAATGGAAGTAAAGCCGGAGATGTTAATCCATACTTTGCATGTATGGCTGCACTGGGGCTTCTGGCAGAAACAAAGAACTGCCCCATTACTGAAACAGAGAAAAAAGCTGTTGGCAGGTATCTGGACTGGCATATCGGGATTTTGCTGGAAACAGATGGAAAAATGGGAATCTACAGGAAAAAGAGTGGGAAACTTATTTATAAAGAAAAGGCTGATTCCGAAGACGGGTATCTTGGTATGTATCTTTTTCTTATGGGAAAATATCTGGAAAAGACAGAAAGTACAGACCTGCCGGAATACTGGAAAAAGGGAATCAGCCTTGCATTAAAAAAGATTCAAAGCCTGATGCAGGATGGAATTACACAGGTCTCAGAAGAAAATACAACAGTTTATCTGATGGATAATCTGGAAGTATGGAAAGGCCTGTACGAATTAGAACATGCAGGACTAAAGGATGTGCAGGCAATCCGTGAAATGCGTAATAAGCTACAGGCACAGATAGAAAAGCTATTCTGGGATGATGCAAATCAAAGATGGAGAATTATTGAAAACAGTAATCTGTATCACCAGAAAGAATTTTATCCGGATGGAGTTGCTCAGATTTATCCGCTGATTTATGAATTTCCGGTAAAAGAGAAGAAAAAGCAAAAGATATTATATAAGCAGTTTACGGAAAGGTTTCAGTGGCAGAAGCTGAATAAAAAAAGAAATGGCTTTTTGTAAATTGCTGCAGAATATTAAATATGTACTCTTTAGACAATGACTTCAATTGTCCAGAAAAAAATCAAAGCATTGTTGAAAAAATTCTATTGTTACATGATTACGTAAATGATATACTTAAGTACAAGAAAACCGTGTGAAATTACAGCTTGCTTTTTGCACGGTTTCCTTTAAATTAGATAGTTAGTTTTGCCTAACACGATAAAAATATGACAAATTATAGAATAATAGATATTAGGGAATATAATCAACAAGCTATAGAATAAATACTATATCGCTGAAGATAATTACTTTTGCCAATAAATTTTTTCGAGCATATATGAAAGGAAATTTTATGCTAATAAATATTTTTGAAGGTATACTGATTCCATTTGTTGGAACAACGCTAGGTGCAGCATGCGTGTTTTTTATGAGAAAAACACTTAGCAAGTCAGTGCAACGTGCACTTGCAGGGGTTGCAGCAGGTATAATGGTTGCTGCTTCAATCTGGAGTCTTCTGATTCCGGCAATTAAACAATCTGAGAATATGGGAACTTTATCGTTTGTTCCGGCAGTTGTTGGGTTCTGGATGGGTATATTGTTTTTACTCGCACTTAATCATTTGATTCCGCATCTTCATGTTGGAAGTGATCAGGCAGAGGGACCGAAAAGCAAACTTGGCCGTACTACGATGATGGTGTTGGCAGTTACATTGCATAACATCCCTGAAGGTATGGCAGTTGGTGTAATGTATGCAGGATTTCTTGCTGAAAATGCACAGATTACAGCAACAAGTGCACTTGCTTTATCACTTGGAATTGCTATCCAGAATTTTCCGGAAGGAGCGATTATATCCATGCCGCTTAGGGCAGAGGGTGAAAGTAAAAGAAAGGCATTTCTGGGAGGTGTACTTTCAGGAGTGGTTGAACCGATTGGAGCAGTAATGACGATTCTTGCTGCACAGCTGGTAATCCCGGCATTACCATATTTACTGAGCTTTGCAGCAGGAGCCATGTTGTATGTCGTGGTTGAAGAACTAATCCCGGAAATGTCTCAGGGACAGCACTCGAATATTGGTACGCTTTTCTTTGCACTTGGATTTAGTTTGATGATGATCCTGGATGTGGCACTGGGGTAAGAGGAATGTTTCTTATGAGAATATTGATTTATGGTGCGGGTGTGATTGGATCCTTGTATGCGACTTTATTTGCAGATGACGGTTATGAATGGCTATGAGGCAACGAAAGCAATCCGCAGAAGTTCCCATGAACTGGCAAAGACGATCCCTATTATTGCCATGACTGCTAATGCATTTAAATATTTTTTTAAATACCCTTTAGGAATAGAAATAAACCTAAAGGGTATTTTCCTCTTAAGCGACATACAAGGGAGGGTTTGGTAGTTTCTATCTTAAGAGGGAAGCTTCCTGGTTGCAGTAAATACATCTATATTTTCCACTGGAGGACAATTTGAAGATGTGCTCGCAGTTTGCTTCCGTACTGGTAATGCAGCGGGGATTTTTGCATTTGATTACATTTTTTAAAGTTCTTGGCGGAACAGGATGATATTTTTTTACCACCTTTCCATCGCGAATTACGATCAAAGTGACTCCATCGTTTAAATAACCAAGGACTTCAAGACGCTCAGGCTCTGTAAGCCCCTCTATTTTAATCAGATCTTTACAGCCGTATTTTTCACTTCTTACGGACTGCAGTAGGGCAATGGACTGCTTCTGGGAGTCCAGTTCCAATAGCTTGTAAATATCCATTCCTTTTCCAGCCGGGATATGGTCGATCACAATTCCATTTTGGATAGATTCAATCTTTAACATTACAGCACCGTCCTTCCTGTCAGCGGATCCGGGATTTCAAGCAGCGCCATAATAAGTGCCATACGGATATATTTTCCGTTTTGTACCTGGTCAAAATAAGCGGCTCTTGGATCCTGATCCACATCTGAGGCAATCTCATCCACCCTTGGAAGAGGATGGAGAACCGGCATATCCGGCTGTGCCAGATTCAGCTTCTCGCGGTTTAAAATATAGGTATCCTTTAACCGGACATAATCTTCTTCGTTAAAGAAACGCTCTTTCTGAACCCTTGTCATATAGAGTACGTCCAGTTTGGGAAGTGTTTCCTCCAGGCTGGTAACCTCTTTGTAAAAAGAATGGTTAGGCTTTAAGGTCTCTTCAATTACGTAATCCGGGATTTTAAGCTCTTCCGGGGAGATGAAGTAAAACTCATTTTCTGGATGACGTACCAGACTGTTTACAAGGGAGTGTACGGTTCTTCCAAATTTCAAGTCACCGCAAAAACCAACTGTCAGGTGATCCAGATGACCTTTTCTCTGGCGGATGGTCATAAGGTCGATTAATGTCTGGGTAGGATGATTATGTCCGCCATCCCCGGCATTGATTACCGGCACTGTGGCATACATGGAAGCGCGAAGGGGAGCGCCCTCCTTGGGATGCCGCATTGCAATGATATCTGCATAGCAGCTTACCACCCGGGCAGTATCGGCTACCGTTTCTCCTTTTGTGGCACTGGACTGTTCAGCACCTGCAAAGCCAAGGGATTTTCCGCCAAGGCTTAACATGGCAGATTCAAAGGAAAGACGGGTTCTGGTACTTGGTTCGTAAAAAAGAGTGGCAATCTTTTTCCCATCTGCCACATGGCTGTACACTTCTGGACTTTCTGCAATGCGGTCAGCCAGATCCAGAACTTTTGTAGTTTCTTCAAGAGTAAAATCAAGTGGATCGATCAAATGTCTCATAACCAGGCTCCTTTTGTTAAAAACTGATCCCGTCTGGCTCCGACGGAAATAAACTGGATTTCATGGTTCAGAAGCTGCTCCAGGATACGAATGTAAGCTTTTGCATTCTCCGGAAGCTCTTCATAAGTCCGGCAGCCCGAAATATCGCATTTCCATCCTGGAAACATTTCTACTACAGAGGTATAACTATCCAGTTCATCCATAGGATCAAAATCGGTTACTATAACACCGTCACGTTTATAGCCTGTGATCACAGGAATCTCTTTCATGGAACTTAAGACATCCATTTTTGTCAACGCGATCTTATCTGCATTCTGGCATTTTAACCCATAGCGGCTGGCTACGGCATCAAAGGGACCTATCCTTCTGGGACGACCGGTGGCAGCACCATATTCACCGCCAGCTTTCCGCAACGCTTCTTCCCAGTCATCGGACATGGCATGTTCTGCCACAAAAGGACCTGCGCCAACACAGGTGGAATACGCTTTTAAAACGCCAATTACGTGATCCAGGGATTTTCCAGGGATTCCGGCACCAATGGGACCATAGGCAGAAATGGTAGAGGAACTTGAGGTATAGGGGAAAATACCGTAATCAATGTCCCTCATGGCTCCAAGCTGGGCTTCCAGTACCACCTTTTTGCCCTCTGACACTGCCTGTTCCAGATATTCCCCGGTGTCTGCAATATAGGGACCAAACAGTTCAGCCTGTTCCTCACACCAGGTAAGGAGTGCAGGGTAGGACATTGGCTCCTGATGATAACAGCCTGCAAGCTCCAGGTTCTTTGCCACCAGCATGGTTTTTAATCTGGCTTTTACGGAATCCTCTTTTAAATGAAGGAGATCTCCCAGGCGAAGTGTTTTTTTACGGTACTTGTCACTGTATGCATAGGCGATTCCACGGCGGGTAGAACCAAAGGCACTTCCTGTCTTTGCAAGTCTGTTTTCTTCTAACTCATCCTGCACCTTATGCCATGGCATGGAGACTGTAGCACGTTTTGAAAGTTTCAGATGATCCGGTGTTACCCGGATTCCTTTTTTCTCTATTTCATGGATCTCCCGGGAAAGATGTTCCAGGTCAACCACCATTCCGTCCCCGAGGACGCACACCACACCTGGATGTAAAATACCAGAGGGGAGAAGATTTAAAACGAATTTGCCCTGGGTGGTTACCACTGTGTGACCTGCATTGTTTCCGCCCTGGTAGCGGACAACCACATCTGCCTGCTCTGCAAGAAGATCGATCACACGTCCTTTTCCTTCATCGCCCCAGTTAATACCGGTTACTGCTGTAAGCATTTGTTCCTCCTTTGAAAACTGGTCGGGCAGCTGTTTTCCTATTACAATAAACCGCTTTTTGCCCTACAACAGCGTTCTTTTTTGTTCGAGTACATAATACGCTTGACGTAGTAATAAGTAAAAGATATAATTGATATGACTGAAATAAATATATGACATGTCAAAAAGGAAAAATATTATGGACGTTAATTTCGAGTATTATAAAATCTTTTATTATGTGGCAAAATACCACAACTTTACCAAGGCGGCCCAGGCGTTAAACAACAGCCAGCCGAATATTACCCGGGCCATGAATTGTCTGGAACAACAGCTGAATACCACTTTATTTATCCGTACCAACCGCGGCGTACAGCTCACTCCGGAAGGAGAACGGCTTTATACCCATGTGCTAAGTGCAATGGAGCAGTTTCAGGCAGCAGAGAGGAGCTGGCAGACAGCTCCGGATTATCCCATGGAAGTGTAGCCATCGGTGCCAGTGAAACTGCCCTCAATATTTTCCTGCTGGATAAATTAAAAAGTTTTCACATGACTTATCCTGGAATCCGGTTAAGGCTATACAACCATTCCACACCGGAAGCCATTGAATCAGTTAAGAGTGGAAAGATTGATTTTGCAGTAGTTTCCACTCCGGCAGAGGTGGATTTCCCATTGAAACAGATCATGCTCATGCCGTTTCAGGAGATTCTGGTTGGAGGCACTACTTTTACCGCCCTTAGCAGTCAGGAGCTTTCCCTTCGGGAGGTAAAGAACTATCCGCTGATTTCTCTTGGGCGGGAAACTATGACCTATAAATTCTACAACAGTGTATTTTTATCACATGGTCTGGATCTTTCCCCGGATACGGAAGCTGCCACTGCGGATCAGATTCTGCCTCTGGTAAAATGCGAGCTCGGGCTTGCCTTTTTGCCCCAGCCGATGGCCGCACCTTCCCTTTTGAAAAAAGAGATCGTACAGATTCCATTAAAAGATGAAATACCGGAGCGCCAGATCTGCCTGGTGTATGACAGCCAGCATCCTATGGGAGCTGCGGCAAGGGAATTAAAAAATACCATTCTATTAGGGCATGTATAAAAACAGCGTATGGAAAAAATTTTGGTAATTAGAAAAAACTTGGAGAAAGTACTTTATGGATTACATAAAAGAAGCGAAAAAACTTGGTTTTTCAAATACGGCAATCATGGACACAAAAAAACTCGTATTCAAACCGGAATACCGAAAGTTTTGTGAAGAAAATCAGTGTGGATGTTACAACGTGAATCCAGCATGTCCACCTGAATGCGGAACGGTAGAATCTATGAAACAAAGGGTATTTGCCTATGAAAAAGCGCTTATTCTACAGACGATACAAAGCAAGGATATGGACTATAAAATGGCGAAGCTTGCGCACAATAAACTCACCGAACAGTTGGCCTCTAAAATAATGGAATCTGGAAATACCGACCTGCTGATCATGTCCGCTGGTCCTTACAGGCACTATTCCTGCCTGTCCGCCTACTGTGTTGATGCCCAGGAAATGGCAGATGCGGTGGGAATGACCTGCTGGGGGACCGATGATAAGATTCGGTATTTTTCACAAATTTTATTTCATGGAAACTTATAATGGAAAACACTTACATATGCGTTCTGGCATGGAAAGGCTCACTTATGCACTGATCATTGTTCTGGTAGCCACCATGTCTGCCTGGATCATGGCTATGCTCCTTCACCTGCAGCCAGTGGATTTCATAAAGATCCGTATGTCTGCTGCAATGTGGATCCTCACACGGCTTGCTGCAAGCTTTTTCGGCGTGTTCGGTTTTTCCATCATGTTTAACAGCCCAGTCAGGATTGCCTGTTCTACGGCAGTACTTGGTGCAATTGCAAATACCCTCCGTCTTGAACTGGTGGATCTCGTAGCTTTACCTCCGGCAGTAGCTGCATTTATAGGGGCACTTACAGCCGGACTTCTTGCCTCCCTTTTGAAAAATAAGGTGGGTTATCCAAGGATTTCCGTGACAGTGCCTTCCATTGTGGTCATGGTACCGGGGCTTTATTTATACCGTGGATTTTATAACCTTGGAATCATGTCCTTATCCGTTTCTGCATCCTGGTTTGCAGCTGCGCTTCTGATCATTGCATCGCTTCCGCTTGGACTAATCTTTGCAAGGATTTTAACAGATAAGACGTTTCGGTATTGTACCTGACTTGATTCGTGCTTGTAACAAAGACCGTAATAAATGTGATTGGTGAAATTGTAAAAAGGATATCTGATATTTTCTTCTGACCGATGATTTTGACCTTACAGGCATTGACTGGGAACCGATTGGAAATATGAATGATATGCAGAATCATGTACTGCCGTATTTGCAGAGTTTTTGCAGTCTGGAAGAAAAAGGTGTGAAGGAGAGACGAGAACAGCAGGTGGCAGAGAAAAATGAGAGCAGAGAAACTGTGCCAAGAGCTGGCGTTGAAGCAAATACAGCAGTTAAGGATGAAGGAAAAGCTGAAAGAAAGGCAGTAACACAGAAAAAGGCAATGCCAGGAAAAGAAACCGTCGATTCATGAAGATTATTGTGACCTCCGGCTTTTTGTAAATTGTTAAAAGAATTATATTGTTATATGATATCGTAAGTGATATACTTAAACATAAGGAAAACCGTGTGAAATTACAGTTTGCTTTTTGCACGGTTTCTTTTATACATGACAGTTAGTTAAATCTAACAGTAGAACGACGTGAAAGTACTTTTGACTATACAGAAAGGAATACATAATGCTAATAAATGTCTCAGGGACAGCACTCGAATATCGGTACGCTTTTCTTTGAACTTGGATTTAGTTTGATGATGATCTTGGATGTGGCACTGGGGTAAGAGGAGAGGAATGATTCTTATGAGAATATTGATTTATGGTGCTGGTGTGATTGGATCCTTGGAGAACTACCAAACGATGATATTTATGATTTTGTCTTGCTTACTGTCCGGGAAAACCAGCTGTATGAAGCACTTACTGAATTGAAAAATAATAAAAGTAATACGATTGTTACAATGATAAATTCACTGGACAGTTACAATAAATGGGAAGACATTGTCGGAAATGAATATTTTTCGCTTTTTACCCTTGCCATTTTTAGCGATTATGCTGGCAGTTACATTTGGAAGCAGTTTTGGAGATAAATTTATGTATCAACATGCTATGAAGGCACCAGATGAAATGAGGGAATTGCATAAGCAGT